>NZ_JASCYH010000026.1:0-36035 GCF_030011715.1 Gulosibacter sediminis
ATTAGACAGGTATTCCGGGTATCTCGGCGATCCTCGGGAAAACGACGAGGGGGTGTGCGCAGCACTGCTGCGCACACCCCCTCGTCAAATTCGCACGGTTATCGCACGATGGCACCAACGAGTGTCTTCTTACCGCGGCGGATCACGACACCGCCGCCGGCGAGGAGATCGCCCTCACCCAACACCTGGTGTTCATCGGTCACCTTCGCCTTGTTGACGGTGACCCCGCCCTGCTTGATTGCTCGACGCGCACCCGAGAGCGAGTCTTCCGCACCGGTCGCCACGAGCAGCTCGGCGATTTCCTGCCCAAGCTGCGCTTCGACATTCGGGAGTTCCGCGATGGCCTGATGAAGCACATCCTCGGAAAGCGCCGCGAGGTCGCCCTTGCCGAAGAGCGCCTCCGACGCATCGATCGCCGCATCGGTGGCTTCGTCACCGTGCACGAGTCGGGTTACTGCCGAGGCGAGCGCCGTTTGTGCCGCACGACGGAACGGCTCCTCCTCGACCTGACGCTGGAACTGCGCGATCTCCTCACGCGTGAAGAACGTGAAGATCTTCAGGCGGTCGGCCACATCGCGGTCGTCGGTGTTGAGCCAGAACTGGTAGAACGCGTAAGGCGACGTGAGCTCGGCGTTGATCCAGATGGCGTTGCCCTCGGACTTGCCGAACTTGGTGCCGTCGGAGTTCGTGATGAGCGGCGTTCCCATCGCGTGCACGCTCGCACCCTCGGCACGGCGAATCAGATCAACACCGCCGACGAGGTTGCCCCACTGGTCGGAGCCACCCGTCTGCAGCTCGAGGCCGTACCGGCGGTAGAGCTCGAGGAAGTCAAACGCCTGCAGAATCTGGTAGCTGAACTCGGTGTACGAGATGCCGGCCTCGGAGTTGAGGCGCGCCGAAACCGCATCCTTCTTGAGCATCGCCCCGACCCGGAAGTGCTTGCCGAGGTCGCGCAGGAAGTCGAGGGCCGACAGGTCGGCGGTCCAGTCGAGGTTGTTCGCCATCCGTGCGGCAAAGTCGCCGTCGAAGTCGAGGTAGCCCTCGATCTGGTCGCGCAGGCCGTTCACCCACTCGGCGACAGTTTCGCGCGAGTTGAGTGTGCGCTCGGCGGTCGGGCGCGGGTCGCCGATAAGACCGGTCGAGCCGCCGACCACGCCGATCGGGAAGTTGCCCGCGAGCTGCAGCCGGCGAAGCAGCAGCAGCTGCACGAGGTGCCCGAGGTGAAGACTCGGCGCCGTCGGGTCGAATCCGCAGTAATACGTGATCGGGCCCTGGGCCATCCGCTCACGAAGCTCACCGAGATCGGTGGAGACGTGAATAAAGCCGCGCCACTCGAGCTCATCGAGGACGTGGTCAAACGACGGGTCATTCCGCTGCCAGGAGAGATCACGCTGTGTCACAGCGTCAACCGTACCAACACGAATGCCCCCGATCTGCACGATCGGGGGCATTCGTGTGGTGATTACGCGAGTCGTTCGCGCAGCTTGTCGAGCTGGGCGCGCACGGAGCTCGGCGCGGTGCCGTTGACGCCGTCGCGCGAGGCGACGGAACCGTCAATCGTGAGCACCTCGCGCACCTCGGGTGTGAGGTTCGCCGAGACCCCGGCAAACTCGTCGTCCGAGAGGCCGTCGAGGTCGACGCCCTTCGACTCGGCAAGCTTGACGAGGCTGCCCGAAATCTCGTGCGCATCGCGGAACGGCACGTGCCGCTTCACGAGCCACTCGGCCACGTCGGTGGCAAGTGAGAACCCCTGGGGCGCGAGCTCGCGCATCCGCTCACCGTGGAAGACCATGGTGGCCACCATGCCGGTGAATGCCGGCAGCAGCACCTCGAGCTGTTCGAACGAGTCGAACAGTGGCTCTTTGTCCTCCTGCAGGTCGCGGTTGTACGCGAGCGGCATCGCCTTAAATGTGGCGAGCAGGCCCGTGAGGTTGCCGATGAGGCGCCCCGACTTGCCGCGCGCGAGCTCGGCGATGTCGGGGTTCTTCTTCTGCGGCATGATGCTCGAGCCGGTCGAATACGAGTCGTCAAGGGTGAGGAAGTCGAACTCGCGCGTGTTCCAGAGGATGATCTCCTCGGCAAAGCGCGAGACGTCGACGCCCACCTGGGCGAGGATGAACGCGGCCTCGCTCACGAGGTCGCGGGACGCCGTGCCGTCAATCGAGTTCTCGACCGCGGCGCGGAAGCCGAGTTCGGCCGCGACCGCTTCGGCGTCGAGCCCGAGCGTCGAGCCCGCAAGCGCGCCAGAGCCATAGGGCGAGTCGGCGAGCCGCTCCCCCAGGTCGCTCAGGCGGCCGAGGTCGCGCACAAGCGGCCACGCATGCGCGAGCAGGTGGTGCGCCAACAGCACCGGCTGCGCGTGCTGCAGGTGCGTGCGCCCCGGCATGATCACGTCGAGGTTCGCCTCGGCCTGGCCGGCGATTGCGTTCACAAGGTCGCGCAGCAGCCCGCGCAGCGTCGCCGATTCGTCGCGGATGTACATGCGCACGAACGTCGCGATCTGGTCGTTTCGGCTGCGGCCGGCACGAAGCTTGCCGCCGAGCTCGTGCCCGGCGATCTCCATCAACCCGCGCTCAAGCGCCGAGTGCACATCCTCATCGGACTCGGCCGCGACGAAGCGGCCGTCGCTGACGCGCTCTTCGAGTTCGTCGAGCGCGGCGTGCATCCCAAGCCGCTCGTCTTCGCTGAGGTACCCCGCCTTCGCGAGCGCGTTCGCGTGCGCGCGCGAACCAGCAAGGTCGTAGTGCGCCAGCTTCCAGTCGAACTGCGTCGACTTCGAAAGCCGAGCGAGCTCGGGCGACGGTCCGCCGGCGAAGCGGCCGCCCCAGAGGGCACCGTCTTCGCCGGCTCGCGAGGTTGCGTCCGCCATGCCCTACAGCTCGGGCTGGTCGCGGCGGGCGGCGATCTTCGAGGGCAGCGAGTGCAGCTCGATGAAGCCGCGCGCGGCATCCTGGTTGAAGGTGTTACCGGTGTCGTACGTCGCCAGCGAGTAGTCGTAGAGCGACTCGTCGCTGCGGCGGCCGGTGACAACGGCGCGGCCCTGGTGCAGGGTCAGGCGCACCTCGCCGGTGACCTTCTCTTGCGTGTGCTGGATGAACGCGTCGAGCGCGCGCTTGAGGCCGCCGAACCAGAGACCGTCGTAGACGAGGTTGCCCCACTCGATCTCGACGCTGCGCTTGTAGCGGGCCACGTCACGCTCGAGCGCGAGGTCTTCGAGGTGGGTGTGCGCCTCGATGAGCGCAATCGCGCCCGGGGCCTCGTAGATCTCGCGCGACTTGATGCCGACGAGGCGGTCCTCGACCATGTCGATGCGGCCGACGCCCTGCTCGCCCGCGAGCTGGTTCATCTTCTCGACGATCTGGAGCATGCTCAGACGCTCGCCATTGATCGACACCGGGGTGCCCGACTCAAACGCGATGGTGACCTCGGTCGGAGCACGGTCGACCGTCGGGTCCTGCGTGTACTCATAGAGGTCTTCGATGGGCGGGTTCCACGGGTCTTCGAGGAAGCCGGTCTCAACCGCGCGGCCCCAGACGTTCTGGTCGACCGAGTACGGCGACGCCTTCGACTGGCGGATGGGCAGGTTGTGCTCGCCCGCGTACTCGATGGCCACGTCGCGGGTCAGCGAGAGGTCGCGGATGGGCGCGATCGAGGTGAGCTCGGGCGCGAGCGCCGCGACGGCGGCCTCGAAGCGCACCTGGTCGTTGCCCATACCGGTGCAGCCGTGCGCGATCGAGTTCGCGCCGAGCTCGCGAGCGGTGCGCGCAAGGTGACGGGCGATGAGCGGGCGCGAGAGCGCCGACACGAGTGGGTAGCGGCGCTGGTACATCGCATTCGCCTGGAGGGCGGGCACGAGGTAATCGTTCGCGAACTCGTCACGGGCGTCGACGACCACGGCTTCCACGGCGCCGCAGTCAATGGCGCGCTGGCGGATCTGCTCGAGGTCCTCGCCGGCCTGGCCGACGTCGATCGCGAGGGCGATGACCTCGCGGCCGGTGCGCTCCTTGATCCACGGGATTGCGACGGAGGTGTCAAGACCTCCCGAGTACGCGAGCACAATACGCTCAGTCATGTTGCTCCTTCAGCTGTAGGTCTGGAAATAGTCTAGTTCGCTCGGCGCTGCAGCCGATTACGGCAGTTCGACGCCGCGGGCCTGCGCGAGCAGCCACACGAGCAGCGCCTTCTGGGCGTGGAGCCGGTTTTCGGCCTCGTCCCAAATCACCGACTGGGCTCCGTCAATCACGTCGGCGTCGACTTCGTAGCCGCGGTCCGCTGGCAGGCAGTGGAGGAAGATCGCATCGTCCTTCGCATCGCTCATCATCTCCTGGGTCACCCGGTACGACTCAAAGGCGGCGACGCGCTCGGCGCGCTCCTCCTCG
This sequence comes from Gulosibacter sediminis, assembly GCF_030011715.1. Lineage (NCBI taxonomy): Bacteria > Bacillati > Actinomycetota > Actinomycetes > Micrococcales > Microbacteriaceae > Gulosibacter > Gulosibacter sediminis. Next base: position 4,380 of record NZ_JASCYH010000026.1, read on the forward strand.
AGGCCCATCGAGACCCAGGTGTCGGTGACGACGACATCGGCGCCGGCGACGAGCGCCGCGGCGTCGGTGCCCACCTCAACGGAGCCACCCTGTTCGGCGGCGAGCTCGCGGGCGCGCGCCACCACATCCTCACGAGGGAGGTAGCCCTCGGGTGAGGCGACGGCGACGTGCATACCGGCAATCGCGCAGGCAAGCAGGTACGAGTGGCCCATGTTGCTTGCGCCGTCGCCAACGAACACGAGCTTCTGCCCGGCCGTCGTGCCGCGGTGCTCGCGAATCGTGAGCAGGTCGGCGAGCAGCTGGCAGGGGTGAAAGTCGTCGCTGAGCGCGTTGACGATCGGCACGCGTGCGCCCTCGGCCATCTGCTCGAGGCCCGACTGCGCATAGGTGCGCCAGACGATGGCCTCGACCATGCGCTCGAGCACGCGCGCGGTGTCGGAGGGGGTCTCTTTGCCGCCGAGCTGGCTCGATGCCGTGGTGAAGATGAGCGGGCTGCCGCCGAGCTCCGAGACCCCGACGTGGAAGGAGACGCGGGTGCGCGTCGAGCTCTTGTCGAAGATGACCGCGACCGACTGCGGGCCCTCGAGTGGTCGCGCCAGGAATCGGTCTTCCTTCAGCTTCGCCGCGAGGTCAAGAATCGTGCTCTGCTCGGCGGCGGTGATGTCGTCGTCGCGAAGGAAGTGGCGGATCATTGGTGAGCCTTTCGAATTGGTGGTCAAACAGAGGCGCCGCTAGGGCATGACCTCGGTGCCGAAGCCGTCGGTGGTAAAGATTTCGAGCAAGGTTGAGTGGGCCACACGGCCGTCGATGATGGTCGCACGCGAGACGCCCCCGTCGACGGCCTCGAGGCACGCCTGCACCTTGGGGATCATGCCCGCTTCGAGGTTCGGCACCATAGGGCGGAGCTCCTCGGCGCTGATCGACGAAATGAGTGACGATCGGTCGGGCCAGTTGCGGTAGAGACCCTCGACGTCGGTGAGCATAACGAGCTTGCGGGCGCCGAGCGCCACCGCGAGCGCGGCAGCCGCGCGGTCGGCGTTGATGTTGAGCGCTTTGCGGGGCGCGTCGATGTCACTCGCGATGGTCGAGACGACGGGGATGCGGCCGGCCGCGATGTCGGCCGAGACGACCTGGGGGTTGACCGCGACAATCTCGCCGACGTGACCGAGGTCGATCGGCTTGCCCGACGCATCCGTGGTCTTACGCTGCGCCTGAAACAGCCCGGCGTCCTCCCCCGACGTGCCGGTGGCGACCGGCGCGACATCGTTGATCGCCGAGACGAGCTCGCGGGCGACCTGGCCACCGAGCACCATGCGCACGACTTCGATCGCCTCCGCGGAGGTGTACCGATACCCGGCGCGAAACTCCGACTCGATGCCGAAGCGGTCGAGCATGCGTGAGATGTGCGGGCCGCCGCCGTGCACGACGACGGGCTTGATGCCCGCGTAGCGCAGGAACGCGATGTCTTGCGCGAACGCCTCAATGAGCTCGGACTCGACCATGGCGTTGCCGCCGAACTTCACGACGATGATCTCGTCGTGGTACTGCTGCATCCAGGGCAGGGCCTCGATGAGCGTCTCGACCTTCGCGGTCGAGGCCGCGAGCCATGGGTGGGTGTCGCCAGACATGCTGCCTTTCGACCTACGACGAGTAGGCGCTGTTTTCGTGCACGTAGTCGTGCGTGAGGTCGTTGGTGAGGATGCTCGCGGTTGCGTCGCCCGCGTGGAGGTCGATGAGCACCTCGGTCTTGCGCGGCGTGAGGTCGACGGTGTCGACGGGCGCGTCGGGTGTGCCGGCGCGGCACACCATGACGCCGTTCATCGACACGTCGATCTGCTGCGGCACGAACTGTGCGTCGGTCGTGCCGATCGCGGCGAGCACGCGGCCCCAGTTCGGGTCGTTGCCGAAGATCGCGGTCTTGAAGAGGTTCGAGCGGCTGACGGCGCGCGAGACGGCGACCGCCTCGTCTTCCGTGGCCGCGCCGGTGGTGGTGATCGTGATGTCGTGGCTCGCGCCCTCGGCGTCGGCCTGGAGCTGGCGAGCGAGGTCCTGGCAGAGGTCGACGAGCAGGCTCGTGAACTCGCCTTCGTCGGCCGCGGTGCCGGATGCGCCCGAAGCGAGCAGCGCGACGGTGTCGTTCGTCGACATGGCGCCGTCGGAGTCGACGCGGTCGAAGCTGAGGCGAGTGGCCTCGCGCAGCGCCGTGTCGAGCTGCGCCGACTCGAGGTCGGCGTCGGTCGTGATGACGACGAGCATCGTTGCGAGGCCCGGGGCGAGCATGCCCGCACCCTTCGCGATCGCGCCGATCGAGTAGCCGGTGCCCTCGCGCAGCGCGGTTTTCGCCACCGAGTCGGTGGTGAGGATGCCATCGGCGGCATGCTGCGCGGCCGTTTCGTCGTCGGCGAGCTCGGCGACCGCGAGTTTGACACCCGTGAGCACGCCCTGGCGGAACTTCTCGTCGCCCGAACCGATCAGGCCCGTGGAACAGACGATGACGTCGCTCGGCTGCAGCTGCAGCAGTTCGGCGGCGCGGTTCGCCGTGAGCTCGGTCGTCTCGGCGCCAAACTCGCCGGTGAAGCAGTTCGCGCCGCCCGAGTTGAGCACGACCGCGGAGGCGACGCCGTCGTCGAGAATGCGCCGCGACCACGTCACGGGGTGTGCCTCGCAGCGGTTGCTCGTGAACACCGCCGCGGCCGAGGCTGACGGGCCGTCGTTGACGACCACCACAACATCGCGGCCGCCGCTCTTCTTGATGCCGGCGGCGACGCCGGCGGCGCGGAAACCCTTGGGGGTGGTGATGGTCACGGGGCGACTCCGTTCAGGGGAAGTGCGAGCGACTCCTCGAGGCCGAGGGCGAGGTTCGCAGACTGGATGGCGGCACCGGCGGTGCCCTTGCCGAGATTATCGAGAGCGCTGATCGCGATGAGGCGACCGGCGCGCTCGTCGATGCCGACAGCGATCTGCGTGCGGTTCGAGCCGAGCACGTCGTTCGTGCGGGGCAGGCGGCCGTCGGTGAGTACCTCGATGAAGGTCTCGTCGCCGTACGCCTCGCGGTAGACCTCGTCGATGCGCGCCTGGTCGACCCCGTCGATGAGAGTGCCTGAGCTGGTCGCGAGAATGCCGCGCGCCGCGGGCACGAGCACGGGGGTAAAGGAGAGGCGCACGTCGGCGCCGGATGCACGGCGAAGGTTCTGCCGGATCTCGGGGTTGTGGCGGTGACCCCCAAACGCGTTGTACGGCACCACGTTGCCGATCAGCTCGCTGCCGAGCATGCCGACCGAGGCCTTCTTACCGGCTCCCGAAGGACCGACCGCGAGGACCGCCGCGAGCGCATCCGGCTCGACCAGGCCAGCACGAATCGCCGGCGCGAGCGCGAGACTCACCGCGGTGACGTTGCAGCCCGGTACGGCGATGCGGTTGGTGCCGGGCAACTGCGCGCGCTGCATACCGCCATCGGCGAGCACGAGCTCGGGCATGCCGTACGTCCACGTGCCGGCGAACTCGCCCGGGTAATAGTCGGTCCAGTCCTGCTCCCGCTCCAGGCGGTGGTCGGCGCCGGCGTCGACGAGCAACTTCGCCTCGCCCTCGAGCTCGGCCGAGAGCGCCGCCGACTTGCCGTGGGGCAGCGCGAGGAAGACGATGTCGTGGCCGCGCAGATGCGCCGCGTCGGTCGGCTGCAATTCGAGGTCGCCGTAGCTCGCGAGGTGCGGATGCACCGTTCGCAGCGACTGGCCGGCCTGCTGGTGCGCCGTAACAGTGCGCACCTCGAATTCCGGATGGCTCGCAAGCAGCCGCAGCAGCTCGCCGCCGCCGTACCCACTAGCCCCAGCGACCGCTACCGAAAACGTCATGTTCGCCATCCTACGCGGGGCCCGGCCTAGGCTAGGAACGATGTCTTCCTCCGTAATTACTGACGCCCGAGCCCGCGAGCTTCGCCGCGACTTTCCCATTCTGGCCGAGCAGGTGCACGGCGAGCAGCTTGTGTACCTCGACTTCGGCGCGACCGCGCAGCGCTCGACCGCCGTGCTCGACGTCGAACGCGACTTCCTCGAGCACCGCAACGCGGCCGTGCACCGCGGGGCGCACGAACTCGCCGCGCTCTCGACGAGCGACTTCGAGGATGCCCGCGACACAATCGCACGCTTCATCGGTGCCGATGCCGACGAGATCGCGTGGCAGGCGGGGGCAACGGATGCGCTCAACACCGTGACGCTCGGCATCGCGGCCGCCTCTCGGGGTCGCGGCGGCGACGAGTCGGTTCCCTTGCGGCTCGGCCCGGGTGACGAGATCGTCATCACCGAGGCGGAGCACCACGCGAACCTCGTGCCGTGGCAGGAGCTCGCGCTCGCGACGGGCGCCACCCTGAAGTGGGTACCCGCGAACGACCGCGGCACCTGGAGCATTGACGACGCCCGCGCCGTCGTGACCGAGGCAACCAAGGTCATCGCCTTTGCGCACGTCTCGAACGTCACCGGCATGATCGCACCCGTCGAGCAGCTCGTCGAGCTCGCGACCTCGGTCGGTGCAATCACGGTGCTCGATGCCTGCCAGTCGGTGCCGCATCGCCCGGTCGATTTCCACGCCCTCGGCGTTGACTTCGCCGCGTTCTCGAGCCACAAGATGACGGGCCCGAACGGCCTCGGCGTGCTATACGGCCGCCGCGAGCGCCTCGCGCAGCTACCGCCGGCTCGCACCGGTGGCTCGATGATCGAGATCGTCACCATGGAGTCGACGACGTTTATGGACCCGCCCACCCGCTTCGAGGCCGGTACGCAGGCTGTGCCGCAGGTGATCGGCCTCGCCGCGGCCTGCCGCTACCTCGAGGGCGTCGGCATGGCCGCCATTGCCGAGCACGAGGAGGCCCTCGGTGCCCTTATGGTCGAACGTCTGTCGGCGCTCGACGGCGTCACCGTGATCGGCGACGACGCCTCGGTGCCACGCTCGGGCCTCGCCGCCTTCATCGTCGACGGTGTGCACTCGCACGACGTCTCGCAATTCCTGGATGCTCGCGGCATCGCCGTGCGCGGCGGCCACCACTGCGCGCAACCGCTGCACCGCCGACTCGGCGTCACCGCGTCGACCCGCGCTTCGAGCTACTTCACCACAACGGACGACGACATCGACGCACTCGTCTCGGCGCTCGGGGACGTGCGCGCCTACTTCGGGGCCGACCGATGAGCGGGCTCGATTCGCTCTACCAGGACATCATTCTCGACGCCTCGCGGCGCCGCAGCGGCGAGGGCGAGATCGCTCCCTTCGATGCCGAGCACTTCGAGAAGAACCCCTCGTGCGGCGACGAGATTCGGCTGCGCGTGCGCGTCGAGGACGACCGGGTCGCCGAGATTGGCTGGGTCGGCGACGGCTGCTCGATCTCGATGGCTTCCGCCTCGATCATGGTCGAGCAGCTCGTGGGCCAGCCCGTGGCGCAGGCGCGCGCCGGCGTTGAGGCGCTGCGTGGCATGCTCCGCAAGCGCGGCAGCGATCACCTCACCGATGACGAGGCCGATCTGCTCGGCGACGCGATCGCGTTCGAGGGCGTCGGCAAGTACGTCATGCGCGTGAAGTGCGCGATGCTCGGCTGGGTCGCGCTCGAGGCAGCGATGCGCGAGGCCGAGGCCGCGTAGGCCTAGCCCCGAGCTAAGTTCGCGCGCAGGCTCGCGCCGAAATCCGGACGAACTCGTAGATTTTGGGGGTTTGAACGGGCTGAGCCCGTTCAAACCCCCAGAATCTCGGCGTTCGTCCGACTACAGCAACGCAACTGCGGGCCGGATGCACCAGCATCCGGCCCGCAGTTGCGTTCTGGCGGTAGCTAGGCGCGGATCTTCGCGCCGAAGCGCTCGGCCGCCTTCGCCGCGCCAGCCTCCTTGGCTTCGGTGGCCTCGGCGGCGGTCAGCGTGCGGTCGTCGGCACGGAAGCGCAGTGCGAAGGTGAGCGACTTTTCGGTCTCTTCGAGCCCGCGGCCGCGGTAGTCGTCGACGAGGCGGATGTCCTCGAGCAGCTCGCCCGCGCCCTCGCGTACGGCGTCACGCACGTCGGCCGCGGGAACCTCGCGCGCGACAACCAGCGAGAGATCCTGGGTCGCGGCAGGGAAACCGACGATCGTGCCCGCCGAAACGTGCCGCTCGGAGTGCGCGAGCAGCGCATCCACATCGAGTTCGACGGCGCCGACCACGCGCGGCAGGTCGTGGGCCTCGGCCACGTCGGGGTGCAGCTCGCCGGCAAAACCGATCGCGTGCTCGTCGCCCGCGGCATCGATCACGAACACCTCGGCGCAGCGGCCGGGGTGGAACGCGCCGTGCGAACCCTGACGAACGCGGAGCTCGGCAGCTGTCGCGAGCGAGATGCGGTCGAGGTACTCGAGGGCATCGTGCCAGCTGTAGGCCACGGCGTCGAGGTCGGGCTGCTTCGCCGTGCGCTCGCCGACCAGCAGCAGCGACAGCGAGTACGGCTGTGGCGGGATGCCCGCGTTGAGTTCGGCAAGCTTCTCAGCGCTCGGGCGCTGCGCGACCGGCGGGAGCTCGGCGACGCCGTACTCGACGCCGGCGACCGGGCGGAACACCCGGCCGAGCTCAAACACCGCGAAGCTCGGGCGGCCGCGCGACACATTGCGGTGCGCGACACCGGCGAGGCCGGGCAGAATACTGCGGCGCAGCCACGCGGTCTTTGCGTCCATCGCGTTCGCGAGCTTCACCGAGGGCACCGGGGTGCCGTCGGCCGAGTCGAACAGCACGTTCTCTTCCTCGGTCACGAACGGGTACGAGAGCACCTCGACGGCGCCGGCGGCGGCGAGCACGTCAGAGAGCTGGCGACGCAGCGCCTGCTCTCGGCTCGGCCCGCGGCCGCTCGTCGCCTGCGGCACGACCGAGGGGATGCGGTCGAAGCCACCAAGACGGCCGACCTCCTCGACGAGGGTCACGGGCTCGGTGAGGTCGCCGCGCCACGTCGGCGGAGTGACCGTGAGCACGTCGTCGCCCTCGACCTCGCAACCGACGGCCTCGAGCGACGACACGACCTCGTTGCGGTCATAGTCGACGCCCATGAGCTTCGCCGGAAGTTCGACCGGCAGCGTGATGGGCGCGGGGCGCGCGGCCTCACCGAGCACGCTGCCCGCGGCCTCGACGGTGCCACCGGCGAGCTCGACGAGCAACTCGGCGACACGGGCCGCGGCCTTCGCCGTCACCGAGGCGTCGACGCCCCGCTCGAAGCGGCGCGAGGCCTCCGATGGCAGCTTGTGCCGGCGAGCGGTGCGGGCGATCGAGACCGACGCAAACGTCGCCGCCTCGATGAACACGTTCTTCGTCTCGTTCGAGAGCTCGGTCTCGGCACCGCCCATCACGCCCGCAAGGCCGATCGGCCCGCGGTCGTCGGTGATGAGAATGTCTTCGTCGGACAGCTCGCGGTCGCGGCCGTCGAGGGTCGTGAGTCGCTCCCCCGCCGTCGCGCGACGCACGTGGATGCCGCCGCGCAGCTGGTCGAGGTCGTAGCCGTGGATCGGCTGGCCGAGCTCGAGCATGACGTAGTTCGTGATGTCGATAAGCAGACCGAGCGAACGGATGCCCGCAAGCCGCAGGCGACCCGACAGCCAGCTCGGGCTGGGTCGCGTGCCATCGACGCCAGTCACGACGACGCCCGCGAACACCTCGCTGAGTGGCTGCTCGCGCACGGCGAGCTCGTCGGCGACGGTCACGGGGACGCGCGCCGCGTCGGCAGAGGCCGCGAGCGCCTGCGCGCCAATCGCGTCGAGCTCGGGGCGCAGGGCGGGGTCGCGGAACGCCCCGCCGGTCGCGTGCGAGAACTCGCGAGCGAGGCCGCGCAGCGACATCGCATAGCCGCGGTCGGGCGTGACGTTGACCTCGACGGCGATGTCGTCGAGGCCGAACAGCGGCAGCGCAGGCGTTCCGATCTCGGCCTCGAGCCCGAGCTTGCCGAGCACGATAATGCCGTCATGGTCGTCGCCGAGGCCAAGCTCGCGCTGCGAGGCCATCATGCCGTCGGAGGTGTGACCGTACGTCTTGCGGGCAGCGATGCGGAAGTCACCGGGGAGCACGGCGCCGGGCAGCGTGACGACGACGCGGTCACCCACCTCAAAGTTCTGCGCACCACAGACGATGCCGCGCACGTCGGCACCGCCATCGGCCGCCGACTCGCCCTCGGGCGCGACGCGCACCTGGCACCAGTTGATCGTCTTGCCGTTCTTCTGCGGCTCGGGCTCGCGCTCGAGTACCTCACCGACAACGATCGGGCCCGTGAGCGCGCCGCCGTGAATCGCTTCGTCTTCGAATCCGACGCTCACGAACGCGTCGAGCACATCCTGCGGCGTCGCGTCGGCCGCGACATCGACGTAGTCGCGCAGCCAAGACAGAGGAATACGCATCCCTAAATCACCATTCCAAACTGTTCGCTGAAGCGCACGTCACCCTCAACGATGTCGTGCATGTCGGTGAGGTCATTGCGGAACATGAGCGTGCGCTCCACGCCCATACCGAACGCGAAGCCACGGAACTCCTCGGGGTCGCGCCCGGCTGCCTTAATGACGTTCGGGTGCACCATGCCGCAGCCGCCCCACTCGATCCAGCGCGGGCCGCCCTTCGCGAGCGGGTGCCAGATGTCCATCTCGGCGCTCGGCTCGGTGAAGGGGAAGTAGTTGTTGCGCAGGCGAATCTTCGCCTCGTCGCCAAACATCTGGCGAGCGAAGTGCTCGAGCGTGCCGCGCAGGTGTGCCATCGAGAGATCGCGGTCAATCGCGATGCCCTCGAACTGCGTGAACACCGGTGTGTGCGTCGCGTCGAGTTCGTCGGTGCGGTACGTGCGGCCCGGGGCGAGCACGTAGAGCGGCGCGCCGCGGTCGAGCATCGAGCGCATCTGCAGCGGTGAGGTGTGCGTGCGCATGAGCAGGTGACGGTCGACCGGGTCGACGAAGAAGGTGTCTTGCAGCGCGCGGGCCGGGTGGTCGGCGTCGAAGTTGAGCGAGTCGAAGTTGTACCACTCGCTCTCGAGCTCGGGGCCGTCGACGATGTCCCAGCCCATGCCCATGAAGATCTCGCTCACGCGGTCGCGGAGCATCGTGAGGGGATGCCGTGCACCGTTGCGCTCACGCTCGTGGAACGCGGTCACGTCAACGCGCTCGGCCTCGAGTCGCGCCGCTGCCTCGGCCTCGGCCAGCTCGCCCTCACGGGATGCGAAGGCCTGGTTGACGCGGCCGCGGGCCTGGCCCACGAGCTTGCCGGCCTCTTTCTTCTGGTCGTTCGGCACATCGCGCATTGCGGCGTTCAGCTTCGCGAGCGCCGAGGCTTCGCCGAGGTGTTCGGCGCGCACCTGCTTGAGGGCGGCAGCATCAGCTGCTTGGGCGATCGCCGCGAGCGCAGACCGCTCGGCGTCACCGACCGCTTCGGGAGTAATCGGATGTTCTTGACTCACCCGACAATCCTAGCGGCCGGCCAGCCTACTTGCCGGTGTCGGGGCGACTGCGCCCCGTCATGCCGTCGGGCTGCCCGATCGAGAGTAGCGAAGTGTCGACGCCAATCTGGCCGGGTGGCGGGGTCGGGGCCGCACCGCGACTCTTGTTGCCGCGTCGGCGGGCGCCAACTGCCTGGCCCGAGCGGTTGCGCGCGAGTCGGCGGGCCACCCAGCTCAATGTGAGGTTGACCGCGAGGTAGATCACGAGCGTGACGAAGAAGAACGAGAACGAGTAGGTACCCGAGCCGTAGTAGTCCTTCATCGTCGTCGAAGTGCGCAGTAGCTCGGGGTACGCGACGATGTAGGCAAGGGAGGTGTCCTTGAGCAGCACGACGAGCTGAGCAACGATGATCGGCAGCATCTGGCGGAACGCCTGCGGGAACTCGATGAGGAAGCGCGTCTGCATGCGCGTCATGCCGAGCGACAGCGACGCCTCGCCCTGACCGCGTGGCAGCGCGGCGACGCCGCTGCGCAGTGCCTCCCCGATGATCGCGCCGTTGTAGATCGCGAGGGCACCAACGACCGCGGGATACGCGCCGACTGAGAGGCCGAGCATGATGAACAGCATCATGAGCAGCACCGGCATGCCGCGGAAGAACTCGAGCACGATCGTGACGGGGATTCGGATCCACGCGAGGCGCGCCATGCGGCCGAGCGCGAAGAGGAAACCGAGGATGAGTGCCAGCACGGCGGCGAGGCCGGCAGCGCGCAGGGTGCCGAGCACGAGGCCGCGCCAGAGCAGGCCCTGCCAGAGCTCCGCCGCTTCGTCGGGGTCGAAGAAGATGTCCCAGCGCGACGCATCCCAGAGACCCACGAGTTCGGCGCCATTCGCGGTGGTGCGCGGCTGCCCGAGCGTAAAGATGAACCAACCGAGCAGGATCACGACCGCGGCCGTGACGATGGCCGAGATGATGTTCGAAGTGCGCCGGGTCTTCGGGCCGGGGGCGTCGTAGAGAACTGAGGCGCTCATCGCAGCACCGCCACCTTTCGCTCGATGTACCCGGCGACGAGACCGAGTGGGATGGTGATGACGAGGTAGAACAACGCGATGCCGATGAGCAGCGGAATGACCTGGTCACCGTTTTGGTTCGCGAGGACCTTCGAGACCGCGACGAGTTCAACCACGCGGAAACCCGAGGCGACTGAGGAGTTCTTCGTCAGGGCGATAAAAACATTGATGAGCGGGGGCACGACCATGCGCAGCGCCTGCGGCATGATGATCGTGAACACCGTCTGCGAGAAGTTCAGGCCGAGTGAACGGGCGGCCTCGGCTTGCCCGAGCGGAACACCGTTGATGCCGGAGCGCAGCGCCTCGGCCACGAACGGCGAGGTGTAGACCGACAGCGCGATGATCGCGCCGGTAAACGATGGCACGCCGAGTTGGAGCACCGGCAGCACGATGATGATGAGGAAGAACACCAGCGTGAGCGGGGTGTTACGCACGAGCTCGGTGTATGCAGTCGCGGTGACGCGAAGGGCGCCGATGGGCGAGATCCGCATGAAGGCGACGAGCATGCCGATGATCGAGGCGCCGATGCCGCCGTAGATCAGCAGCAACACCGTGGTGCCGAAGCCTTCGAGCACGTAGCCGAAGTTCGAGATGATCGCTTCCATCGAGTCCCGTTCGCGCGTTGGTGAAGAATGGATGCGCGAGGCGGTGCCAGTGCCGTGTTCGGCACCGCCTCGCGCAAGTTGGGAACTACCGTGCGGTAGTGGTCGGCCTAGTAGCGGTCGACTGCCGGGGGCTCCGGAGTCGGGAGGATGTCACCGACCGTCGAGGTCCAGGCAGCTTCCCATGCGCCGTCGCTGTACGACTCCTCGAGGGTGTCGTTGATGAAGTCGCGGAACTCCTGGTCGCCCTTCTCGAGGCCGATGCCGTAGGGCTCCTCGGTGAACGTGCCCTCGGTGACCTCGAACTCGCCCTTGTTCTGGTCGACGAGACCCGCGAGGATCACGTTGTCAGTCGTGAGCGCGTCGGCCTCACCGGTGCGGATCGGCTCGAGGCAGTCGGAGTACTTGTCGACCGTGATGACGTTGTCGGTGTACTCGCGGATGTTGTCCTCCGAGGTCGAGCCCGTCACGGTGCAGATGGTCGCGTCGCCAACCGACTCGGGGTCGCTGCCGTCAATGCCGAGCGGGTTGCCCTCGGGCACGAGGAACGACTGACCGGCGACGTAGTACGGGCCGGCGAAGTCGATGACTTCCTTGCGCTCATCGTTGATCGTGTAGGTCGCGATGACGATGTCAACCTGGCCCTGCTGGATGAACGGCTCGCGGTTCTGCGAGACCGTTTCGGTCCAGGTGATGTTCTCGGCCGGAATGCCGAGCTTCGCCGCGATGATCTTGCCGATCTCGATGTCGAAGCCCTCGGGGGTGCCGTCGGGGCCCTGCAGGCCGAACAGCGGCTGGTCGAACTTCACGCCGATCGTGATGCTCTGGTCGGCGTTGAGCTGGGCCATCGTCGTGCCCTCTTCGAACGAGACGTCTGACTCAGCCTCGGGCTCGGAGCTGTCGCCGCCCGAGCAGCCGGTGAGCACGAGGGCGGCGGCCGCCAATCCGGCGAATGCCGTAAATGCCTTCTTAAACTTCACTGTTACTCCTTTGTTGGGTCACGTGTCCGTGTGTCGTGATTCGGTAAAGGTTTGGAGGCGGGGTCTGAGAATGCGCTACAATGCGTTCGCTATTGAACTCAATGACTAACGCAAGATTTTGGAGAGAAAGTCCTTTGCTCGATCGGACTTCGGCGCCGTGAAGAACTCCTCCGGCGCGGCTTCTTCAACAATTGCACCATCGGCCATGAAGATCACGCGATCTGCGGCCTTGCGCGCAAAGCCCATTTCGTGCGTGACGACCACCATGGTCATGCCTTCCTTGGCAAGCGACACCATGACGTCGAGCACCTCGTTGATCATTTCGGGGTCGAGCGCACTCGTCGGCTCGTCGAGCAGGATCAGTTTCGGGTTCATCGCGAGCGAGCGTGCGATCGCCACGCGCTGCTGCTGGCCACCCGAGAGCTGGGCCGGCATCTTCTGCGCGTGGTCCTGCACGCCGACGCGGGTGAGCAGCTCCATCGCCCGCTTCTCGGCCTCGGCCTTCGAGGTCTTGCGCACCTTGATCTGCGCGAGCGTCACGTTCTCGAGCACGCTCTTGTGCGCGAACAGGTTGAACGACTGGAACACCATGCCGACGTCGCTGCGAAGCTTCGCAAGCCCCGCACCCTCTTCGGGCAGCTTGACGCCATCGATGAGGATCTCGCCCTCTTGAATTGTCTCGAGACGATTAATCGTGCGGCAGAAGGTCGATTTACCCGAGCCCGAGGGGCCGATAACGACGACCACCTCGCCACGATTCACCGACGTGTTGATGTCTTTCAGGACGTGATTCTCACCGAACCACTTATTCACGCCGTTCATTTGCACGAGCGGCTGGGATTCGACATTGCTGTGTGTTGGTGACCCCGGCGTCATGCGACCACAGTACTTGCCTGAGCAACACCTGGGTGGGAACCGAGAGGTCAGTTACAAAGTTGTTACCACGAAAGCGTCATCGATTCCGCGGTAATCAACACAATTTGTCAGCCGAGGCGCTGCGCGAATGCACATTCATAGAGGCAGACGCTCGCGGCCGTGGCCAAATTCATCGATTCGGCCTGACCGTAGATCGGCACGACCAGCGTGTCGTCGACCTGCGCGAGCAGTTCATCGCTCAGCCCGCGCGCCTCGTTGCCGAACACCCACGCGGTCGGCTCGGCGAGCGATTCGCGGGCGGCGAGCAGGTCGTTCCCCGACACATCCGCCGCGACCACTCGCATCCCGGCCTGGCGTGCGCGCACGACCGCGTCGTCGAACTCGGCCTCGACGGCGATCGGGATGTGGAAGATCGAGCCCGTGCTCGAGCGGACGACCTTCGGGTTGTAGAGGTCGACCGTGCGGCCGGTGAGGATGACCGCGTCGGCGCCCGCCGAGTCGGCAACGCGGATGATCGTGCCGAGATTGCCGGGGTCGCGCACCTCTTCGAGGATCGCGATGAGCTTCGGCTCGCCCTCGAAGATGCGCTTCAGCGCCGTCGGGAACTGTTTGGCGACGGCGACCACGCCCTGCGGCGTGCGAGTGTCGCTCATCGCGTCGGCCGCCTCTTCGCTGACGAACACAACCTCGTGGCCCGTGCGCTGGGCGAGTTCGGCGATGTCGTCGTGTCGCTCGAGCGCGGTCGGCGTGACGTAGAGCTCCGTGATGAGGTCGGGTCGAGCCAGGAGCCCCTCGCGGACCGCCTGCGGGCCTTCGAGCACGAACTCGCCGCGCTCGGTGCGTTGCGTCTTCTGCGCGAGCTTGCGGACGTCGCGGACGCGCTGGTTCTTGGCGGACTCGATCATGCGGGGCTCCTGAAAAGTCTTGCGGATGAAAACGGGGCGGCCGACCGCGAAGGTCGACCGCCCCGTCAGCGAAGTCGATTGACTACGCGGCGTTCTTCGGCGCCGAGGTGTTCGCCGGGAGGGCGGCCTTGGCCGACGCGACGAGCGCGGCGAAGGTCGCGGGCTCGTTCACGGCGAGGTCAGCGAGGATGCGACGGTCGACACCGATGCCGGCCAGGTTGAGACCCTGGATGAACCGGTTGTAGGTGAGGCCGTTCGCACGCGACGCCGCGTTAATGCGCTGGATCCACAGGCGACGGAAGTCACCCTTGCGGTCCTTGCGGTGGGCGTAGTTGTACACGAACGAGTGGATGACCTGCTCCTTCGCCTTACGGTAAAGGCGTGAGCGCTGGCCACGGTAACCCGAGGCCTGGTCAAGTACGGTACGACGCTTCTTCTGGGCGTTTACTGCCCGCTTCACACGTGCCATTGCAGTGTTCTCCTAAATCTCAGACGGACGGGCGGGCTACTTGCCCAGCAGCTTCTTGATGACCTTCGCGTCCTGCGGAGCGAGGACCTGGTCACGGTTGAGGCGAGCCTTGCGCTTGGCCGACTTCACCTCGAGGTTGTGGCGCATGCCAGCCTGCTGCTTACGGACCTTGCCGGTTCCGGTGAGCTTAAAGCGCTTCTTCGACCCCGAGTGGGTCTTCTGCTTCGGCATCAGTTCTCCTTGGTTTCAGTTGCCGTGGTGGTGGCGGCGTCGGTCGACCCCGCGTCTTCCCCGGCAGTCTTCGCGGCGCGAGCGGCCTGCTTCTGCTGATTGCGGCGAGCGTTCTGCTCGGCCTTTGCTTCGGACTTGTTCTTGACCGGTGCGACGATCATGACCATGTTCCGGCCGTCCTGCTTGGGACGGTTTTCGGCCGTGCCGAACTCGGCGACATCCTCAGAGAACTTCTGCAACAGCTTGACGCCGAGCTCCGGACGCGACTGCTCGCGGCCGCGGAACTGGATCATTGCTTTGACCTTGTCACCCGACTCAAGGAAGCCAATGGCGCGCTTGAGCTTGGTTTCGTAGTCGTGGTCGTCGATCTTGAGACGGAAACGGACCTCCTTGAGGACCGTGTTCGCCTGATTGCGTCGGGCTTCTTTCGCCTTCTGCGCGTTCTCGTACTTGAACTTGCCGTAATCCATGATCTTGGCCACGGGAGGGTTGCTGTTCGGAGAGACCTCTACAAGGTCAAGATCGGCTTCCTGCGCGAGGCGCAGCGCGATCTCAATCTTGACGACACCGACCTGTTCGCCGCCAGGGCCGACAAGTCGGACCTCGTTGGCACGAATCCGGTCGTTGGTGCGTGGTTCGCTGATGGATGGCTCCTCTGTTCGCATGTGAATGACTTCACGGGTGGGGTGAAACTTCAGATCGTCTCACCGGCGTACACCGCGCACATGCGGCCACTCCCCTACGCAGCGTACTGCGGTGTGCTCATCGCGATGGGCACGAGCGGGGCCAGTGGTAAACCCGGTAACCTAGTGCGGTATGCGCGGGTGGGACGAATCCTCTTGTCTCAGAGTCTGCCAGGCAGACACCAGCGAATAGCTTATCAGCAGTTTTCTGCGGAAGGAACCCCCTGTGACCGATTCAGCCACGCCCGCCTCGCCCGTCAACCCGGAGGCCACGCCCCTCGACGAGGACTTGCAAGGGCAGCTGGATGGCCAGGTCCGCGACATCGCCGACGTGCCGGCGGTCGAGCTCATCACGACGGTCTCGGTGCACCTCATGAGCGCCGCCGCCGTGAACCTTGGCCTGGCCGAAGACGAGAACCCGACCATCGACCTCGACGAGGCGCGCAAGATCATCCAGGCGCTCGCGGGGCTGCTCACCGCATCCATGGCCTTCCTCGGCGACCAGCACGTGCGCCCACTGCGCGACGGCCTGCGCTCGCTCCAGCTCGCGTTCCGCGAGGCTTCGCCGGTGCCCGACCCGATCGGCAAGGGCCCGGGCGAAGACCTCACCGGCCCCGTCTTCGCGTAATACTCCCCACCACACAGGCCCCGGCTGCGCTTCGCGCCGGGGCCTTTGCTGTTGCGATGTTGATGCGAAACCTACGCGAGTTCGCGCGCCTCGCTGCGTAGGCGCAACTGCCCGTGGATTTCGAGCGCGACGCAGCCGAGCACGGTGATGATCGCGATGCCAATGAGCGCCGGGGCGTCGGGCCATGCAAAGCCGAAGAACCACACGGTGAGCGGCACGAACAGGCAGAGGATGAGCACCGTGATGCTGCCGAGAAGCACCGCAGCGAGCAGCGGTCGGAACGGCCTGCAGACGAGACCGAGCACCCAGAGGCTCGTGACCGCGAGCACGAGCGCGCTCGCCGTCTGCTGCTGCTCGAGGCTCTGCGGGAACCGCTGCAGCAACAGGTGTGTCGCGATGAGTGACAGCGTGATGACGATGCCTGAGGGCACGGCGAATTGCAGGGCCCGTCGGAAGAATCCCGAAACATAGCGGCGCGAGTTCGGCAGCAGGGCGAGCACGAACGCCGGCCAGCCGATCGAGATGCCGTCGAGCAGCGCCATCTGCCGCGGCTCGAACGGGTAGGGCCAGGCGAGCAGGCCGAAAATGAGCGCAATGAGCACGGCCCACGAGGTCTTCGAGAGGTAGAGCTTCGCGAGTCGCTCGATGTTCGCGATCGCCTGGCGGCCCTCGAGCACGATGCTCGGCATCGCCTGGAACTGGTTGTCGAGCAACGTCATGCGCGAGACTGCGCGGGAGGCGCCGGAGCCGTGGCCCATCGCGATGCCGAGGTCGGCATCCTTGAGCGCGAGCACGTCGTTGACGCCGTCTCCGGTCATCGCGACGACGCGGCCCCGCGCCTGCAGCGCATGCACCATCTGGCGCTTCTGCGTCGGCGTGACGCGTCCGAACACACGGTGCGTCTCCATCAGCTCGCCAAGCTGCTCCTGGTCGTCGGGCAGCGTGCGGGCATCGACGCCCGTCTCGTGCTCGCCGATGAGGCCGACGCCGCGCGCGACCGCGGTCACGGTGCGCGGGTCGTCGCCGGAGATGACGCGGAGCGAGACGCCCTCGTCGGTGAAGTATCGGACCGTGTCGGCGGCGTCCGCGCGCACCCGCTCGCGTAGGGCGATGATCGCGATACCGACGCGGTCGTCGCGCAAGTGCTGTGCCTCGACCTCTGCCTCGTCGAGGGCCGCCGCGCTGAAGCAGAGCGCGAGCACGCGCTGCCCCTGCTCAGAGAGTTCTGTCACCTGCGCGAGCAGCGCGGCGTCGTGCTCGAGGCGCAGCACGATGTCGGGTGCCCCGAGGATCCAGGTGCCCGCGGCGCGATCGTCGCCGAGTGAAATCGCCGACCACTTGCGCTGCGAGGTGAAGGGAACCTCGGCCACGGTCGGCAGCGCGAGGTCGGCGGTGAACTCGGTCTCGAGGCAGCGTGCTGAATCGTTCGCGCCCTCGTCGGCCGCCATGGTGGCGAGGGCGTGCTGCCAGCCCGGCCGCGCATCCGGGGCGGGATGCGCAGCATCGAACGCGACGCCGCCCTCGGTGAGCGTGCCAGTCTTGTCGAAGCAGAGCACGTCGACGCGGGCGAGGCCCTCGACGGCGTGAAGCTCCTGCACGAGCACCTTGCGGCTGCCGAGCTTGAGCGCACCGGCCGCGAACGCGACGGAGGTCATGAGCAGGAGGCCGAGCGGCACCATCGCGATCGCCGCGGCGACGGCGCCGACGGCGGCATCGCGCCAGGCGCCCGAAGCGAACGCCTGCTGCCAGCCGCCGAACGCCTGCACCTGACCGTTGATCGAGATCAGCAGCACCGGCAGCAGCAGGATGGCAACGAGGCGCAGCACCCGGTTGATGCCGGCGCGGATTTCGGAATTGACGAGCGAGAAGCGCTTCGCCTCGGTCGTGAGCTTCGCGGCGAAGGAGTGCGCGCCGACCCGCGTGACGCGGACCGTGCCTGAGCCGGCGACAACGATCGCGCCCGAGAGCACCTCGTCGCCGGGGCGCTTGTCGACCGCATCCTCTTCGCCCGTGAGCAGCGACTCGTCGAGCTGCAGGCCCGCGCTCGTCATGACCGTGCCGTCGGCGGGCACCTGGTCGCCCGCGCGTACGACGATGAGGTCGTCGACGACGAGGTCCTCGCGCATGAGGTCGGTGGGCTCACCGTCGCGCACCGCGCGAGCGTGCGGCGCGTTGAGCACCCGCAGGTTGTCGAGCTGGCGCTTCGCCGAGAATTCCTGCCAGATGCCGATGATCGAGTTGGCGATGGCCGAGAAGCCGAACACCGCATCCTGCCACCGACCGAGCACCGCGAGCAGCGCGAACGAGGCGACCACAATGCCGTTAAACAGGGTGAACACGTGCGTGCGCAGGATCGCCCAGAGCGAGCGGCTCGAGGTACTCGGCAGCTCGTTGCGGCCGTGCTTGGCCCGCGAGGCTTCGACCTGCGCGCTCGTCAGCCCGGCGAACGTAGCAGGCTGGGCGGGGAGTTCGCTCGCGGCGTCAGGCTGCTCCACGTGGTCCTCAGTGTTGGTGCTGCTGCGCGGTTGTGGCGGCATCGGGTTCGGGGTCACTCGGTGAGATTACCGACGGCGAAGGCGGCGGAACAATCCTGCCTTTGGTGCCCGTGCATCCCCCGAAGGTATCGATTTTTCGGGAGCGGGCTGCGACTCGATGCGCAGCGGCGCGATCTCGAGCGTGTCGACGAGTTCGACGAGCTCGGGTTGCGCGGCGACACGTTGCTGGACGCGCGCGAGCACGCGCTGCACCGTGTCGGCGTCGGCATCGGCTTGGAAGAAGAGGCCGAGGCGCACCTCGGGGCCCGCGAGCCGCGACTCGCGGTCGCCCGGCACGAGGTCGACGCTCGCGAGTTCGGGGTTGGCCTGGAGCACCTCGTTCGCAAAGGCGATGACGCGCTCGTCCTGCCAGGGCAGCTGGTAGGGCAGGTCACGGGCGATTGCCCAGACGCCCGGGCGGCGGATGGCCGTCTCGGTTTCGCTGCCCGGGTCGAGGATGATGAGCTCGCTCCCCTCGTCGACCACCGCGAGGGCGGCCTGGCGCGAGCCGACGGGGACGGGCCGCGCGGCCGGGTCCCACGTCCTCATCGCCGCGACCGAGGTGAACATCGGCACGATGCCGCGGCCGTCGGGCGCGCGGACCGTCACGATTGAGAGGTCGGCGTGCTTGTCGACGGTCAGGCCAGCGTCGTTCACGCCGGCCTCGCCGAGCTCGGCGACGAGTGGGATGAGCACCCGGGTGTCGCGCAACGCCTCAACGACCACCGAAACGGGAGCCGCGCCCGAGCGAAACTCCTCAAGCGCCCGCGCGAGCTCGGCCGGCGCGGTGCCGTCGTCGTCCGACCAACGATTGTCGGTAAAACTCCGGCCCTGCCAGGGCTGGCCGGCGGAGTCGGTGAGGTGTCCCCTGAGGTGCTCGGGAAGCTCAGCCACGTCGGATGCGCCGCCTAGTCGCCGGCGACGTCGAGCGCCTGGCGGAGCGTGAACGCGCCCGAGTAGAGCGCCTTGCCAACGATCGCGCCCTCGAGTCCGAGCGGCACGAGTTCGCGCAGCGCGGCGATGTCGTCGAGGTTCGCGACGCCGCCCGAGGCGATGACCGGGCGGTCGGTGCGCTCGAGGATCTGGCGGAGCAGGTCGAGGTTCGGGCCCTTGAGCGTGCCGTCCTTCGTCACGTCGGTGACGACGTAGCGGGCGCAGCTCGCCTCTTCGAGGCGGTCGAGGACCGTCCAGAGATCGCCGCCCTCACGGGTCCAGCCGCGCGCGGCGAGGGTTGTGCCCCGCACATCCAGGCCGACCGCGATGAGCTCGCCGTAGCGGCTGATGGCGTTCGCGGCCCACTCGGGGTTCTCGAGCGCCGCAGTGCCGAGGTTGACGCGCTTGACGCCCATCTCGACGGCGCGCTCGAGCGAGTCATCGTCGCGGATGCCGCCCGAGAGCTCGACCTGCACCTTGTCGCGCAGCGAGCGGATGACGCGACGGATGACCGCACGGTTCTCGCCGCGGCCGAACGCGGCGTCGAGGTCAACGAGGTGAATCCATTCGGCACCCTGCTTGGCGAAGTCCGCGGCGGCGTCGACCGGGTCGCCGTAGTTCGTGGCCGAGTCGGACTCGCCCTGGACGAGTCGAACGGCCTTGCCGTCGGCGATGTCGACGGCGGGGAACAGCGTCAGCTCCGGCTGCGCACTGAATTCACTCAATTGGCTTCCTTGGTCACTCAACGATTTCAGGCCGCAGCGGGCCTGTTAGCGTTGACCAGCCTAAGGGATATCCGCCGACTCGGCCGAACGAAGAGGAAGCTGCGTGACGTACCAGCCGGTGCCGCCCGCGGTCGCGGTCTTTAACCGCGGCTGCCACCCCGTCTATTGGGTGGTGCTCGCTCCCCTGCTCGTGTGGCTCGGTATCGGCATCTTTGTGATGGCGCTCACGCGCGACATCGCGATCGGCACCGCATTTTCGGTGCCGCTCGGGCTGTTGTTCGGGGCCGTCGCGGCGCGCCTGCTGCAGCCACGGCCGGTGACGCTCGACCCGGGCCGGCGCATCCTGATCATTGGCGGCGCCGAGATTCCGCTCGGCGAACTCTCGTCGTTTCAGGTGGTCGTCAGCCGGGGCGGCTGGTGGATCAACTTGCGAGATTCGCGCCGGCGCATCGGCCGGCTGATGCTGCACGGCAACCCCTGCCAACCGGTCACGGCGACGCACTACCGCGTGTTGCACGACACCCTGCTCGAGGCAAGCCGCAGCCCCGGCATGCCCGCGGGGCATCCGGTACAACGGGCCCGACGCGGCGACGTCGCGATCGAGCACGTGCTGCCGATGCTGCTGGCCCAGGCAAACTGGGTCGATTCGGGCGCCTCGCCGACGTCGTCGCGGTCACCGATCTATGCGATGGTGCGCGCGTAGCGACGCGCTCGGGCTACAGCGTGCGGAGCCAGTTGCGCAGCAGCGCGATGCCAGCGTCGCCCGACTTCTCGGGGTGGAACTGGGTGGCCGTGAGCGGGCCGTTCTCGACGGCGGCAATAAACCGCTCGCCGTAGGTCGAGTAGGTGCACAGCGGCCCCTTGACCCCGGGCAGGATCTCGGGGATCTCGAGCTCGGTCGCGGCGTACGAGTGCACGAAGTAGAACCGTGCGTCCTCGACACCGGCGAACAGCTGCGAGCCCTCGGGGACGTCAACGGTGTTCCAGCCCATGTGCGGCAGGCGCGGCGAGCGCAGCTCGCGCACGACGCCGGGCCACTCACCGAGGCCGGGCGTGCCCGCGCTCGCGTCGTCGGCATCCTCGTTCCACCAGAACTCGTCGGCGTTACGAGCGTGGATGCGCTCGGTCTCTTCGCGCTCGAGCTGCGGCGCATTCGGGTCGGCGCTCGTGCCCTCGACCCCGTGCGCGAACAGCACCTGCATGCCGACGCAGATGCCAAGCACGGCGCGGCCACCGGCGAGGCGGCTGCCCACGATGCGCGGTCCGTCGGCCTGCGCGAGGCCGTCCATGACGCTCGCAAAGCTGCCGACGCCCGGCACGAGCAGGCCATCGGCGTGGAGTGCTTTGTCGCGGTCGGCGGTAAGTTCGACGTCAGCGCCGGCCGCCTCAAGCGCCTTCACCGCCGAGTGCACGTTGCCGAAGCCGTAGTCGAAGACGACGACGTTCGGCCGCGCGCCGGTCACAGGGCGCCCTTGGTGGACGGGATGCCGTCGACCTCGGGGTCGAGTCGCTTGGCCGCGCGGAAAGCGCGGGCGAAGGCCTTGAACTCGGCCTCGGCGATGTGGTGCGGGTCGCGCCCGCCGAGCACGCGCAGGTGCACGGTCAGCGCAGCGTGGAACGTGATCGCTTCGAACGCGTGGCGCACCATCGAACCGGTGAAGTGCCCGCCGATGCGGTGGAACTCAAAGCCCTCGGGCTCGCCCGAGTGCACGAGGAATGGGCGGCCCGAGATGTCGACGACGCACTGCGCGAGCGCCTCGTCAAGCGGCACAAGGGCGTCACCGTAGCGTGCGATGCCGCGCTTGTCGCCGAGCGCCTCGCGGATCGCCTGGCCGAGCACGATCGCGGTGTCCTCAATCGTGTGGTGTTCGTCGATGTGCACGTCGCCGTTCGACTCGATCGTGAGATCGGTAAGCGAGTGCTTCGCGAATGCGGTGAGCATGTGGTCGTAGAACGGCACCCCGGTGTTGATGTTCGAGGCGCCGGTGCCGTCAAGGTTGAGGCTGAGGCGGATGCTCGACTCGCTCGTGGCGCGTTCGACGGTGGCGGTACGGGGTTCGGTCATGCGCTGACTCCTTCGGAACTAGTGAGCTGCAGCTCGGGTCGGGCGGCGGTTATCTCGGCGAGGGCCGAGAGGTACGCGTCGGTTTCGGACTCGGTGCCGGCGGTGACGCGGATGCAGTCGGCGGGGCCGGTGTTGCGGATCAGGATGCCGCGGGCCACGAACTCGTCGAACATCACGGCGGGGTCGGCGACGCCGCCGATGAGCACGAAGTTCGCATCGGAGCGGTAGGGCCGGTAGCCGAGCGCGGCGGTCTCGTCGACGATGCGGTCGCGCTGGATGCGGATGCGGTCGACCTGCGCGAGCATCGTGTCGCTGTGCTCGAGCGCGGCGATGGCCGCGGCCTGCGTGATCGCCGACAGGTGGTACGGCAGGCGAACGAGCCGCACGGCGTCGGCGACGGCCGGGTCGGCCGCGAAGTAACCGAGACGCACACCGGCGAAGGCGAAGGCCTTCGACATGGTGCGCGAGATGACGAGCCGGGGGCGCCCCTCGAGCAGGCTCAACGCCGTCGGCGCGCCGTCGTGACGGAACTCGGCGTACGCCTCGTCGACGACGACGATGCCGTCGGTCGCGTCGTAGGCGGCCTCGATGGTCTCGAGATCGAGCGGGGTACCCGTGGGGTTATTCGGCGTGCAGAGCAACACGACGTCGGGTCGCTCGGCTTCGATGGCCGTGCGCACGAGCTCAGGTGTGAGCTCGAAGTTCTCGTCGCGGGGCGCCGCAACCCATTCGCTGCCGACGCCCTTCGCGAGCAGCGGGTACATCGAGTAGGTCGGTGCGAAGCTCATGATCTTGCGGCCCGCTCCAGCGAAGGCCTGGAGCAGCTGTTGGAGCACCTCGTTCGAACCATTGGCTGCCCAGATGTGCTCGGGTGTGAGCCCCTGACCGAGGTACGTCGCGAGTCGCTCGCGGAGCTCGGTGAACTCGCGGTCGGGGTAGCGATTGAGCCCCGGCAGCGTGAGCGAAATGCGCTGAATAATCGAGAGGGCGACGGCCTCCGGCACCGAGAACGGGTTCTCGTTGACGTTGATGGTGATCGGCAGCGCGTCCTGCGGCGCGCCGTACGGCGTCAGCCCACGCAGGTCGTCGCGAATGGGGAGGTCTTCGAAGCTCGTCACCCCATTATCTTAGGCGTCCGGAAAACCACCGCGGGCGCCGCCTCCGGAAGGGGTGGCTGCGACGCCCGGCACGGTGGTGGTGGTGCGTGGCTTCCGGGCCGCGGCCGTGTCCGCGGCCCGGAAATCTGCTGGTCTAGTAGTTCGGCAGCGCGAGCTCTTGGCCTGCCTGCACCGAGGAGCTCTCGAGCAGGTTGAGGCGCATGATCTCGTGCACGACGTCGCGCACGTCATGGCCGTCGGCGATTTCGTCGGCGATGCTCCAGAGGGTTTCGCCCGCGAGCACCGTGTGGTGTTCGAACGTGGTTGCGGCAGCGCTGCTCGTGTTCGATGCGAGCGCGGCGGGAACCTGGGCGATGCCGACCCCGACGCCGAGGGCAACGGGAGCGAGCAGAAGGGTGCCGAGGAGTCGACGACCACGGCTCGTGAGCCGCAGGCGGGGCTGCGCGGTGGCGCTGGTGCGTGCAGTAAGAGCAGTCATGTTGGTCGCTTCCTTTCGACGTGCATGCGAGGCGCATGCGAACATCTGTTTCAAATATAGATTCGACATGTTCGAAACGCAAACACTTTTTCGAGAATGAGGGCGAAACGCTCGAAAAGGTGTTTGAGTCCGGTGCTGATGCCACGTAGGGTGACTTCAACGGAACACAGCTGACCACGGGCCTCCGACACGGCCTCGTGACCACCACCTCAGGAGGGCCGATGGCCAAGCAGATCAAGCCCCTGTCGGACACGCAACAGCGCATCCTCTCGTTCATCGCAACGTTCCAGAACAGCAATGGCTTTGCCCCGAGCATCCGCGAAATCGGCGACACCGTCGGCCTCATCAGCTCGTCGTCGGTGGCCTATCAGCTCAACCAGCTCGAGAAGCGCGGCTACATTCGCCGCAACGCGAATCAGGCGCGCACCATCGAGTTGCTCGTCGATGTGGCGATTGACGAGGTCGAGCCGAGCATCACGCCGGGCCCGACCGCCCTCGTGCCCCTCGTCGGGCGCATCGCGGCGGGCGTGCCGATCACCGCCGAGCAACAGGTCGAAGAGGTCTTCCCGCTCCCCCGCCAGGTCGTCGGCGACGGCGAGCTGTTCTTGTTGCTCGTCTCAGGCGACTCGATGATCGACGCCGCGATCTGCGACGGCGACTGGGTCGTCGTGCGCCAGCAGCCCACCGCGAACAACGGCGACATCGTGGCCGCCATGCTCGACGGCGAGGCCACGGTCAAGGTGTTCCGTCAGCGCGACGGCCACACCTGGCTGCTGCCGCGCAACTCGAACTACGAGCCGATCCTCGGCGACGAGGCGACGGTGCTCGGCAAGATCGTCGCCGTGCTGCGTTCGGTCTAGCTCGCGCTAGTTGTCGTAGTCCACGCGCGGCAGGCTCAGCACGCGCTCGTCCGACTCGTCAACGCGGGCGCGCGGCTTGTGCCGCACCGGCGGCTTCTTGCCCTCGGGAGCTGAGCGGCCAGCAACCCGAAACTCCTCGAACACGCCCATCTGATCGGGATGCACGCGGGCGCGCAGGTGTGTGCCATCGGTATCGTGCAACTCGCGCAGCACGCCGCCCTGGTCGTGCAGCATCGACACGAGGTCGCCGCGCTGATACGGCACGACGAGCTCGACCTCGATCTCGCGCATCGGCAGCAACTCGGCGATGCGCTCCTGGAGTTCCTCAACGCCCTCGCCCGTATGGGCCGAGACGAACACCGAGTTCGGCTCGAGCGCGCGGAGCATGAGCCGCGTGTCGGCATCGATGAGGTCGGCCTTGTTGAACGCAATGAGCTCGGGCACGTCGCGCGAGTCGATCTCAGAGATGACCTCGCGCACGGTGCGAATCTGCCCCGCCGGGTCGGGGTGGCTCGCGTCGACGACGTGCACGAGCACATCCGAGTCGGCGACCTCCTCGAGCGTCGAGCGGAACGCCTCGACGAGCTGGTGCGGCAGGTTGCGCACGAAGCCGACGGTGTCAGCAAGCGTGTACGGGCGCCCTTCGGGTGTCTCGGTGCGGCGCACCGTCGCGTCGAGCGTCGCAAACAGCTGGTTCTCAACGAGCACGCCCGCGCGGGTGATGCGGTTGAGCAGCGACGACTTACCGGCGTTCGTGTAGCCCGCGATCGCCACCGAGGGCACGAGATTGCGGCCGCGCTCGGCGCGCTTCGTGTCGCGCGACGTCTTCATGCCAGCGATCTGGCGGCGCAGCTTCGCCATGCGCGTGTGGATGCGGCGGCGATCGAGCTCGATCTTCGTCTCACCGGGGCCGCGCGAACCCATACCGGCGCCGGCTGAACCGACCTGGCCACCGGCCTGCCGCGACATCGACTGACCCCAACCGCGCAGGCGCGGCAGCAGGTATTCGAGCTGCGCGAGCTCGACCTGCGCCTTACCCTCGCGGCTCTTCGCGTGCTGGCTGAAGATGTCGAGAATGACCGCGGTGCGGTCGATGACCTTGATCTTCACCTGATCCTCAAGCGCGCGGCGCTGCGAGGGGGCGAGCTCGGTGTCGGCGACGACGGTGTCGGCGCCGACCGAGCGGACGATGACGGCGAGCTCCTCGACCTTGCCGCGGCCAAGGTAGGTCGAGGCGTCGGGATGCGGACGTCGCTGCAGGATGCCGTCGAGGACGGCCGCGCCGGCGGTTTCGCAGAGCGCGGCGAGCTCGTGCATCGAGTTCTCGGCGTCTTCGATCGTGCCCGCGGCGTAGACGCCGATGAGCACGACCTTCTCGAGCCGCACCTGCCGGTACTCGACCTCGGTGACATCCTCAAGTTCGGTCGAGAGGCCGTCAACGTGCTGCAGCGAGCGGCGCGCCTCGCGGTCAAGCTGGAGGCCGTCGGCGTCGCTGTGCGAGATGGTGTCGTCGCTCTGGAGCGCGCTCGCGCGCCGCTCGTCGTGGAACATCGTCGTGCGACTGCGGTTTGGTTCGGAGCTGCGCAGAACGCGGTCGAGCAGCGATTCGGTCGCGTCGTTGCGAGCGTCGTCAGAATTGGGGGCGCCGTTGGCGCTGGTTTCATCTAGGGGCATGCTGCGACCAGGATACGCGCTGCGCTACGTTCGAAGCATGTCTGAGCACTACTTTGCCTCGCAGCCCACAGCGAACGCGAACCAGCGCGAGATCGACGTAGTGCTGCAGGGTCGCGAGGTTCGCCTCGCGACCGCAAGCGCCGTGTTCTCAGCCGACCGGCTCGACAAGGCCACGCGCATCCTGCTCGACCACGTGCCCGCGCCGCCCGAGAGCGGCACCGCCCTCGACATCGGCTGCGGCTGGGGCCCGATCAGCCTCAGCCTCGGCCTCGCGTCGCCGCAGCTCGACGTGTGGGCGCTCGACGTGAACGAGCGCGCCCTCGAGCTCACTGCCACCAACGCGAAGCGGCTCGGACTCGACCGCGTGCGGGCGGTCAAGGCCGAGCAGGTGCCGGCGGAGGTCGAGTTCGACGTGATCTGGTCGAACCCGCCGATCCGCATCGGCAAGGAGTCGCTCGACGAGCTCATGCTCACGTGGCTGCCCCGACTGCGGGTCGGCGGCGAGGCCTGGCTCGTGGTGGGCAAGAACCTCGGCGCCGACTCGCTGCAGCGGCGACTCGCCGAGGCCCTCGGTGCGGGGTACGAGGTCTCGCGCCCGCGCACCGACGGCGGGTTCCGCATCCTGCTCATCAAGCGCGTGAGCTAGAACCCGCCCATGACGCGCTCGAGGCGGGCGTAGCTCTCCTCCATACCGCCAACCATCCCGGTCGCGAGGATCATGTCGCGCACCTCTTCGCTCTCGTACTCGACGACGAGCGTGACGAGCGTCGCACCGTCCTCCTCGTAGAGGTGCAGGTCGTTGATGTTCGTCGGACCTTCGGTGCCGATCATGCGCTCGGTCGAGACGAGGCGGCTCTCGGGTTCGATGAGCAGGTTCTCGCCCTCGAAGCCAAAGCCCTCCCCCTTGGTGTCACCGACGGGGGCCCACTCGGTGCGCTGCTCGCCGCCGACCGTAAGGTCGATGTCGCAGACGGTCATCGCCCAGCCATCCGGGCCGAGCGCCCACTGCCGCTGCAGCTCGGGCTCGGTGTAGGCGCGCCACACGAGGTGTCGCGGGCCGTGAATGAGGCGGGTGATGCGCACGTACGTCTCGTTGAGCAGTTCGAGCGTCGTGCCCTTGCCCTCGGCGAACTCGCGAAGGTCTTGCAGCACCGCATCCAGCTGGTTGAACGCGAGCTTCGAGCCCTCGACGCCGCCCATGGCGACGATCTCGTCGATCGCTTCGACCGACTCGAAGTAAGTCACGTTGGTGAAGCGCGTGCCCTCGCCGTTCGCCTCGAACGCGTAGGTCACTCGCATCTGCGGCAGTTCGGTCTGTACGTTGCCGTCGTCGTCGGTGAACATATCGAGCACGGTGAAGCCCTCGCCCTCGTTCACCTCGAGGAACTCCCACGCCCCCGCGGCGGTCTCGCCCTTGGGGCCGGTCATGTGATAGCGGGCTTTGCCGCCCGGGCGCAGGTCGAATTCGGTGAACGTGGCGGGCCAGGTGGGCGGTCCGAAGAAGCGGTTGAGCTGTTCGGGAGTCGTGAACGCCTGCCAGACTCGCGACACGGGTGCGGCGAATTCGGCGACGAGCGTCATGGTCAGGTTTTCGCTGTCGATGGTGGTGTCGGTGACCGGCATGAGCTTTCCTTCGGTGGGGTCGCGCGGTGGGCAGATCAGGCGGGGGCGTTGGAGTCGGATGGGTTCGGGTCCTCGGCGAGCAGTTCGTCGAGTCTGGCGATGCGGGCGCGCCACATCGCCTCGTACTGGGCGAGCAGGGTGCGGGTGCGGGCGATCATGTCGGGATTCGCTCGGATTCGGCGCTCGCGGCCCTCGACGCGCTTGACGACGAGTTCGGCCCGCTCGAGCACGCTGACGTGCTTGTGCACCGCGGCGAACGACATGTCGTACTCGCGGGCGAGCTCCGAGACCGATCGCTCACCCTCGAGCGTGCGCCGGAGCATGTCGCGCCGCGTCGACTGGGACAGGGCGTGAAAGATGCGATCCATTTGCTCATCGGTGAGCTCGATTCGTTCAACCATTTGGTTATACGTTATGGCGTGCGGGTGGCCGTGGCAAGGTGCGAATTCTGGCAGCTTGCTGAGTGGGGCGGCCGGGCTCGCGGTTGCGCGGGGTGCTGGCGGATGCTCGCGGTACGACGATGCCCGGGTCACCTTCTCGGTGACCCGGGCGTCGTCGTGAGTGCGGTGTGCGGTTACGCCTGCGTGCGGCGGCGCAGCACGAGCACGGCGCCGAGCACGACGGTCGCGGCAGCGAGCAGGCCGAGCGGCAGCACCTGCGCACCGGTGGTCGCGAGCGAGTCGTCGCCGTCAGCGACTTCCGGGCTCGTCGACGTCGCGGTGGCCGATGCGCCCGGCTCGGTGGGCTCGGGGCTGCTCGTCGCCGGGTCGGTCTCGGCCGGGGTCGTGGCGGTCGGCGCCGGGGTCGGCTCGGCACCGGCCTCGACCGTGAGCGGCACGCGGACGAGGGTGCCCGCATCCGCCACCTCGAGCTCGATCGTGGCGTCGCCCGCCGCCGCCTCCGGCAGCGCGAACGAGATCTCGGCGGCGCCGTCGGCGGCCGCAAACGAGCCGAGCTCGATGCGCGTGCCGTCGGCGTCCACGAGGGTGCCCGTAATCTCGCTCGCGATCGGGGTGCCCGCCGAGGTGAGGTCGAGGTCGCCGAGCGCGAAGGTGACCTGCTCGCCGGCCGCGACCGGAGCATCCGGGGCGCCCGTCAGCTGCACGCTGCGGCGAGAGAAGTCGGGCGCGATCGCGTCGCCGTCGATCGAATCGGCGAAGGCATCACGGAACATGTCGAGGTCGATGCGGCCGGTGTCGGTCTTCGAAATCGCGTCCTGGAACACCGGGAAGCCCGTCGTGCCGCTCGCGAGGAAGCCGTAGGTGATGATGCTGTAGACCTCGTCGGGGTCGATCAGCGAGCCCTCGAAGTAGACGTCGCTGACCTTGTAACCGAACGCCTCCTCGGGGTCGTAGGTGTAGGTGAGGTTGCTCGAGAACGAGATGTGCGTGTAGCTGCCGTCTTCGCGGAACTGCTGCTCGATGAGCGTGCGCACCTGCTCGCCGGTGAGTTCGACGACGAACTGGTTGTTCACGAACGGCATGACGGCCTGGAGCTCGGAATAGCTGACCACGCCGTCCTCGCCATAGAGCAGGTCGGCGCGCACGCCGCCCGCGTTGCCCATGCCGATCTGGGCGCCGTACTGCTCGCCCTCCTGCACCATCGTGTCGGTGACGAGGTTGCCGAGGGCCGATTCGCCCGGGTAGCTCGTGTCTTCGGCGGCGACGCCCGCGCGGGTGATGTCGCTCGTGATGTTGCCGACGGTCACGCCGCCGAGCACTTCGGCGTCGGCGAGCGCATCGTTGACAATGTCATTCACCTGGGCCACGACCGGGTAGGTCGCGATGAGCTCGTCGGCCGGAGTCGTGGTGCGGGCGCGCAGTTCGCTCGTGAAGTCGACAACCTCGCCGCTCGCCGGGTCGTAGGTGACCTCGATGACGCCGATGTTGTTCATGTACTCACCGGTCTGGATGACCGGGCGGGTGGCGCCGGTCTCGTCGACGGTGTCGGTCCAGTTGTAGACGCGGTGGGTGTGCGCGTTGAGCACGACGTCGACGGCGGGCGTGAGCTCGGTGTCGATCTGCTGGATGAACCCGGGCTTCGCGCGCTCAGAATCCCAGGTGGCACCCTCGGGCTCGCCGGCGGTGGCGCCGTCGTGGAAGTCGGCGACGATGAGGTCGACGTCGTCCTCAATCTCGGCGGCCACGCGGTTCACCGCCTCGACGGCGTCGCCAACCTCCAGGCGGTCGAAGGCCTCGGCCGAGACGAGGGTCGCGAGGTCTTCGGGCGCGGTGCCGATGACGCCGATGCGCAGGCCGCCGCTCTCGATGATCTTGTAGGTGTCGAGCACGGTGTTGCCGGCGTCGTCGTAGAGGTTGGCGGCGAGCAGCGACTGGCCGAGGTACTCCTCGACGCGCTCGACGTCGGCCAGGCCCTTGTCGAACTCGTGGTTGCCGGCCGCGATTGCGTCGACACCGACGGTGTTGAGGACGTCCATGATCGGCTCGTCGTTCGCGATCGACGAGGCGAACAGGCTCGCGCCCTGGTTGTCGCCCGCGCTGATGAGCACCGAGTCGGGGTTCTCGGCTCGCGCCTGCTCGATCGTGCCCGCCCACGGCACCGTCATGGCGCCGATGCGGCCGTGAACGTCGTTCACGGCGATCAGCTGCACCGTCACGGTGCCATCTTCATTAACCGTCTGCGCCATCGGCGACGCGGCCTGAGCCACGGCGGGAGTACCCGCCGCGACCAGTGCCGCGGTCGCGAGGAGGGCGGAGAGTTTGCTTGCTACGCGCATCGCTGCTCCGATTCTCAATCAAGGGCGGCGACCCCGCCCCACGACACGTGAGCCTAAAGAACGGGCGGATACGCGATGTGGCGCGGCGGTTACGGGAGGGTTACCGAGCGCGCCGCAGCTCGTCGAGTTCGAGCTCGCCGTCGAACGACAGCTCGGCCGCGCCGGCAAGGCCGACGTGCTCGCCCTCTTCGGTCGGGAACATGCGCACCTGCAGCGTGCCGCCGCGCACCTCGACCTGCCAGTTGTTCGGCGCGCCCGTGCCTGCCCAGTGGCGCACCGCGAGGGCGGTCGCGACCACGCCGGTGCCGCACGAGAGCGTCTCGCCCGAACCCCGCTCGAACACGCGCATCTTCACCCGGCCGACGCCGTCGCGCACCATCGGCTCGTTCGGCACGACAAACTCGATGTTGGCGCCATCGATCGGCTCGGGGTCGAGCGTCGGCTGCCGGCCGAGCTCGAGCTGCTCGAGCTCGTCGACGCTCGCGAGCGCGACGACGATGTGCGGGTTGCCGACGTTGATGCCGAGGCCGGGCCGCGGCACGTCGAGCCCGGATACGCTGACGACGGGTTCGCCGCCGGCGAGCCGCCAGCGACCCATATCGACCTGAAACCCGCCGGTGCCGGTGCGCTGCACATCCTTCACCCCGGCGCGGGTGCCAATCGCGAGGGTCTCCCCCGGCGCGAGCTGCGCGAGGCCGCGTTCGGTGAGAAAGCGGGCATAGGCGCGCACGCCATTGCCGCACATCTCGGCGATCGACCCGTCGGCGTTCGCGTAGTCCATGAACCACTCAGCCTCGGATGCCTCGGCAAGGATCGCCTCGCCTTCGGGCAGCTTGTTGCTGCGCACGGCGCGGATGTAGCCGTCGGCGCCGACGCCGAAGTGGCGGTCGCACAGTCGCGTGATCTCTTCCGGCGTGAGATTCAGCTCACCGTCGGGGTCGGCAATGAATACGAAGTCGTTGCCGGTGGCCTGGCCCTTGGTGAACTGCACGCGCGTCATGCCCCCATTTTCTCCCGAATCGGTTGAGTGGTCGATTTTTGTAGTTCTGGCGGTGCCAGAACTACAAAAA
>NZ_JASCYH010000027.1:0-34866 GCF_030011715.1 Gulosibacter sediminis
AGTTCTGGCTGTGCCAGAACTACAAAAAACGACCACTCAACCCCCTGAGGTGACGGGACGGGCGGCGAAATTGGGGTGAATAGGCGCGGGGTGGAGTTCCACAATTTTTCCGTGAGCACTTCGATTACCCAACTCCGCGAACTCGCGAAACTCGAACGCGAAAGCAAGATCGAGCGCCGTGTTCGCGCGGGAGAAGACCCGGCGCACGTCGTCGCCGAGGAGCCAGACGTCGATGAGCTCACTGTGCTGATGTTGCGCGACGAAGCCCTCGAAGAGCAGGGACTTCACGCCGAGTATCAGCTTGCTCGTCTCGCCGCGCAGACGCGCCAGGACGGAGCCGCTGAACTTGGCACGACCACCGACGGTATCGACGCGAAGCTGTTCCGGCAAATCGCGCAGCGGCATCCGAGCCTGTCGCGTGCCGTATGGACGTTGCTTGGCGACGTCGATCACCGCGGCGCTCCGGAAGGGTCGTAGGCGCGCGTTTCGGCGGGCGATAGGGCCGGGCATTCGCTGCAACTTGCTGGGGGAAGCCGCTGGCGAGCTGTCGGCGCATCCCGCTGAAACTTGCCGCCGCATCCGGCAGTGAGCGCGGCCGGGGCGGTCGCAGCCAGCTGAGGCCCCGGATCCCGCTGAAAACTCGCGGGAAACTTTTTTAGTTGCAGTGGAATGCAACTGCAGGGTCAGTGGTTACCGTCTGTGGACCAGGCAACACCGCCAAAGAAGGAGTTCCGCATAACCATCGCAGTATTCGGCGCAACCGGCCAACTCGGCGCACACATCATTGACTCGCTTATCGCTCGCGGCACTGACGCCGGCAGCATCCGCGCGCTCGGACGCAACGCAGAGCGGCTCGCCCAGCTTGAGGCGAAGGGAGTGACGACCGCGCAGGTCGACCTCGACGACGCCGCCGCGGTTGCCCCCGCGCTCGAGGGTGCCGAAACGGTCGTGCTCGTCTCGACGAGCGTGCCGGGCCAGCGCATGCCGCAGCACGCCAACGCGATCAACGGCGCGAAGGCCGCCGGCGTGACGCAACTCATCTACACCTCGCTGCTTGGCGCCGACACGTCGGAACTCGCGCTCGCGGCCGAGCACGTCGCGACCGAGCAGCTCATCGCCGAGTCAGGCATCCCAGCGACGATTCTGCGCAACGGCTGGTACACCGAGAACCACCAGCAGGACTTCGAAATCGGCCGCTCGGGCACGATCGCGAACAGCGTCGGCGACGCCAAGCTCGCCACCGCGAGCCGCGTCGACTACGCCGAGGCTGCCGCGGTCGTGGCCACCGACGCGAGCCACGCGGGCAAGACGTACGAACTCGCCGGCGACGAAGGCTGGACCTTCGCCGACTTCGCCGCGGTTGAATCGGATCTGCTCGGCCAGCCCGTCGTCTATCAGGCGATCTCGGCCGACGAGGACCGCGCACAGCTGCTGGCGGCGGGCCTCGACGAGGGCAGCGCTGGCTTCGTCGCCGGCATGAATCAGGCGATCGCCGGCGGCGCGCTCGACAGCTCGTCGCGCGACCTGTCGCAGCTCATCGGCCGCCCGACGACGCCGCTGCGCGACGTGCTGGCTGCCTGGGTGTAACGCTCGGTTGGGTTTCGGGTCGCCCCGTCTCGCTTGGTTGCGAGGCGGGGCGGCGTTGTGTTTGAGGGCGGATGCGCGGGGCCTGGCTCGGCGGCGTCGGCGCTGGCATCAGGCCAGCGTCGCGCCGAGCTGTTCGCTCGACAAAGCTCGGTCGGCGTATGTCGGCCGGATTGCGTTCGGGTCGGGGTTGCCAGCGTCTGGTGGCCGGTGCTGCAGTGGTAGTTGGCATATCTCGGTGACCCGGGAACTCGCGTGGTTGTGCTCAAGCAGGTGGGCGATTACGGGCAGGTCTGGGTGAAGTGCTTCGCTCGATGGACCGGCATCGTTGCAACGCGAGTGGCAGTACCTCCACCCTGTGCCGCGCGCCGAACTGAGCAGCCCACGTGCCCGAGGACGCCTTCGGTGGTTGGACCGCGAACAATCCACGCAGTCTGACCGCCGCGTTCCCATGCATCGACCCAGGACCTGACCACGGCAGCGGTGGTTGCGAGGTTCGAGTGTCGACCGGACGCGAGATGCTTCCAAACACGCGAATCGCCATAGATCTCGTAAATTTCTCGGATGTCGCTCACCGTTGGGGGTTGAGCCGGATGCCGCCAAGGGCCGACGTGTGCCCAAATTCGTCACTCATTACTCGATTATCTCGGTCAACGACACCGCTGCGGCGCCACATAGTATCTCGGCGGATTGGTCCCCGCTCCGGCGGGCCACCAAGCCAGTGACGGTGAATTGGAGTTCGAGAGCAGGTTCGGCGGGCGTGTGCAGCAAGCGACGTTGGACTGGCTCAGTCATGTCGGTGGCTCGGGTGACAATGAGTTCGTAGTAGGAGACCCGTGTCCACAGGGGGAGGCGGTAGGCGCGAGAAATCGTGAACCTGGGAGCCAGCTTCGAACATACATGCTAAACATATTGACATGCTGCGTGGATCTCGTAGAATAGAAGTACGCACTGTTGCAGTCACCTGAGGAGGTGATTCCGATGTCCGTCTCGAATTTTTCTGACTTCTCGTTCGCCGACCACTCGCACGCGGGCCGCCTTCGCACGAGGTTCACCGAGTTAATAGGGTCGTGGGAATCCCTCACCCACGGGCGGGGCTCGTCGGAAGACCTCGCGTACTCCCTGACCGCGGCGGATGACGCGGACGTTCTCGACTTCCTCCAGCACCTTGGTGCGCTGCAGCGCCAGTTGGGTGCGGCGGTCGCGGTTGTCGCGAACGAGGTCGCGGTGCGGTCCGACGTGACGCGGGGCGAGGAGGCGTTGGCGCGCCGCCACGGCTGCCGCGACGCCGGCGATCTCGTTGCCGAGATGCTCCGTTCCGAGAAGCGCGATGCCGACGCGTACGTGCGCATCGGGAAGGACGTCGTTGGTCAGGAACGCTGGAATGGCGAACGGTTTGTGCCGCGGGCGCCGCATGTCGCGGCCGCCCTGCAGGAAGGCGAACTCGGCATCGCGCACGCGAACGAGATCGTGAAACTCCGCCGCCGCATGGCGCCCCGCGTCCTTGAGGAAGAACTCACTGAGGGGGAGCGGGAGATTGTGGAGGTCGCGAAGAGCGGCATGCGCCTGCCCGACTTCCGCAAGGTCGAGGCTCGCCTCGAAGCGCAGCTCGACCCCGACGGGCTCGAGCCGTCGTTCCGCAAGCAGCGGCGGGAGCGCAGCGTCAAAATTCACACCGATATCGACACTGGCATGCTCCACGTGAAAGCAAAGCTTGACCCGGAAGCGGGTATGTATGTCGCGAAGTTCTTCGAGGCGTATTGCACGAACGCGCTGCGCACCTCGCGCGGCAACAATGTGAAGGGTGACCCCGAGGTGCCGGCTGATGGTGAGGTGGCGGGGTCGACCGTGTTCTTCCGCCCAAGTGATGACGGGGTGGAGCCGGTCGCGGTGGAGCAGGACACGCGGTCCATTCCGCAAATGCAGGCCGACGCGCTCGTCGAAGCGTGTAAGCACCTCCTCGGTTGCGCGCAGGACGAGGTTCCCGGGGTGACGACGACGGTGTTGATTCGGATGCATGCCGAGGGCCTGCGCGAGCACCTGACGGGCAAGGGCGAGGCGGCCGAGTCCGAGGGTGGCGCGATGCTCGATGCCGGGAACCTGCGTCGTCGCGCCGCGGTCGCGAACATCATTCCTGTCGTCCTCGGTGGTGACAGCGAGGTCCTCGACCTGGGGCGCGAATATCGCCACTTCTCGCGGGCGCAGCGCCTCGCCTTGGTGGAGCGGGATGGTGGTTGCGCGTTCTGTGGCCTGCCACCCGGGATGACGGAAGCGCACCATATCGAGTGGTGGAAAGCGCACGACGGCACGACCGATCTCGATAACGGGATCTTGTTGTGTACCTCGTGTCACCATCGCGTGCATGAGGGGTGGGGTGTCCGGATCACGCATGAACCCGGGCCGCCGGAACATGTCGCGCGGGAGAAGTCGCGGGGTGGTGGCACGGTGTGGTTCATCCCGCCCGAGCACCTGGATTGGACGCAGGAGCCGCGTCTTGGCGGTCGCAAACGGTTCGACATCGGGTACCGACTCGAGCATCCACCGACCCCGCTGCCCGACACAGTCGGACGAGGCTGGTAACGCGGGGAGAACTCCGCCTTGAGCAGCATGCCGCTGCGCGTTTGGGGCTCGCATCGTCGATCGATGCGGGCCCCACTTGCGTTGGCAGAAGGAGCGTGGCGTGCGCATGAACGCCAGCACCTGCGTTGTCGCTGTCGCTCGCGCTGCCACTGGCACCGGCGATCACGTCAGCCGTTAGCCGTCTACCGGCCCTCAGCGATCAGCCATTACATCCACGGCGAAACTCCCGCCCTAGTCATCGAGCAGCGCCGACGCGAACATCGGCCGCGCCACATCCCACGACGAAGGGTGGAACATGCCGGCCAGCGCATCCCGATACAGGCGATTCAGTTCGGTCCCATTGTCGAAACCTCGACCACCAGCGCACCGATACGCGGCCTCAACAGATGCGCGTGCGGCCTCGGTGGCGTTGAGCTTCGCGCTCACAAACTTCCGCGGCCAGGCACGCCCGTGGTCGATCAACTCATCGAACTCGCGCGTGTAGGTCTCCAACTGCGCGGGCACGGCCTCGAACTGCATCGCAGCATCCGCCAGCCGCACCCGAAACTCGGGAATCTCGGCGAAACTCGACTCGGCCTTCGCCGACGACTTGCCGCGCAGTGCCGCCGCACCGACTTCGAGTGCCCGCGCCGCGAGCCCCGCGTACACCGACGCGATCAGCAGCTGGAAGTTCGCGTTGATCGCGAACGGCAGCGAGTCAGGATTCAACCCATCGGGCAACCGCCTCACGACCTGATCGGCGCGCAGCGGCACCGCATCCAGCTTCGTCGAGCGGCTCTGCGTCGCGCGCATCCCCATCGGATCCCAGTGCGACGACACCGAAATACCTTCCTCGGCCCGATCCACCACTCCATACACAATCGACGCGTCCTCGTCGCCCGAAGCGTCCTTGCCGTGGGTGATCAGCCGCGTCCACACCGGCGACAGCGAGGTGAAGATCTTCGTGCCGGTCAGCAGATATCCGCCGTCGGGCTGGGGCGCCGCCTCGGTGTTCGAGCTGTACAGCACCCAGTCGTTGCCGGCCTCGCTGATGCCGAACGCGTACACCTCGTCGGCCGCCGCATCCTCGAGCACAAACTGCAGCGAGCGGTCGTCCCGTTCAAGCAACGCTCGAGCAACACCCGTGCACACGAGGTGCATATTGATACCGAGCGCGGTCGCGGGCGCCGCCGTCGCGAGCCGCTGCTGCAGCCGTGACACCTGGTTCAGGGAGAGCCCCGGGCCGCCGAACTCATCGGGCACAAACAACCGCAGGTAGCCGGCGTCGCGTAGCTCCTCGAAGTCCTCCGTGAAGAAGCGATTCTCGCGGTCGTACGCGTCGGCCCGCTCTCGGAACCGCTCCAGGCGATCCTGCGGCAGATACCGCTCGGCCAGCTCGGCATGGCGCGCTTCACGATCAGACATTTCGGCTCCTCTATCTCTGCAACTAGCTCGACGAACTCAGGGCCCGACAACGTCAGTACTGGCAGCGCGCAACAGCACGGCGCCGTTGTGGCCGCCGAAACCGAACGAGGTCGACAACACGCTCGACACCGCGGCGTCGCGCGGCGACGTCACGACATCGAGCTGCGGGAACGCCGACTCGTCCAGATTCAACGTCGGCGGCAGCACGCCGTCGCGCATCGTCTGCACAGCCAGCACCGCCTCGAGCACCCCGGATGCGCCGAGCAGGTGCCCGGTCGACGACTTCGTTGCCGAGATGGGCAGCCCCGCGAGCGCGTCGCCAAAGACTCGCTCAAACGTGAGCGCCTCCATCTCGTCGTTCAATTTCGTGCCGGTGCCGTGCGCGTTGATGTGGCCGACGTCGCGGGGCCGCTCACCGGCGTCGGCAAGGCAGGCCTGCACCGCCGCGATCGCGCCCCGGGCCTCGGGATGTGGCGCCGTCGGGTGGTGCGCATCCGACGCCGCGCCGAAGCCGGCGAGCTCGGCAAGTGGGCGCCCGCCGCGCGCGAGCACGGCATCCTTCGACTCGAGCAGAATCGCGGCCGCCCCCTGCGACATGACGAAGCCGCTCCGCCCGACATCGAAGGGTCGGCTCGCGGTCTCCGGCGCATCCTCGTAGCCGCTCGCGAGGGCGCGCAGGTTCGCGTTCGACGACAGATTGATGGGGTTGAGGCAGTCCTCGTAACCGACGACCAGCACGGTGTCGGCATAGCCGTGACGGATGCGCCGCAGCCCCTCGCCGAGCGCCATCGCGCCGCTCGCGCAGGTCGCCGAATTGGCGCCGCCCGCACCGAGGGCTCCGTAGCGCTCGCTGAGGAGGGCGGATGCGGCGTCGGGAGCGCCGTGCATCGCGAGCGCCGACGGCACCGCGCGAGGACCGGCCTCGGCAATCGCAATGGCCGCGTCTTGCATCGCCTTAACCGGACCCGAGCCGGTGGCCGCGATCACCGAGAAGCCGTACTCGCTGCCGGCGGGCATCGGCGGATCTGCCTGTGCCATCGCCTCGTCGGCCGCCGCGATCGCCCAGAGAAGAACGTCCGAGAGACGACGGGCCTCGCGCGGCGCCAGCAGCTTCGAGCTGTCGAAGGCGCGCACCTGGCCGCCGATGCGCACCCGCAGCTTGTCGAACACGTCGCCCTCGAGGCGCGTGATCGCCGACCGCCCCTCGCGCACACTCTGCCACGTCGCCTCGGCGTTGAGTCCGCTCGGCGTCACGGCACCGACGCCGGTCACGACGACGTCGCGCCGCCCGCCCGACGAGGCGGCCGCACGCCGCCCCCTGCGCTTGTCACTCATAGCCGCACCGCCTCGAGGGCCGCGGTGAAGACTGTCGCCGTGCAGGTCGCGTTGAAGAGCGTTGCCTGGCTGGCCCCGCTGACGACGGCTGCCGCGACGGCGCGATCGCCACCAGCGCGATCGCCGTCGCCGAACATCCGCATCACACTCATAGCCGCACCGCCTCGCCGTGAGCAACCAGCTCGGCCGTGGCGGCCCGACGAACCTTGCCGCCGACCGTCCGCGGCAGCGCACCGACGCGATACACGCGCCGCGGCACGAACTGCGGCGCCAACCGCTCGCGAGCGAATGCCAACACGGCTGCCTTGTCGGGAGCATCCGCACCCTCGAGCACGAGCGCGATGACGCTGCCAAGACTCGCGTCAGGCGCCGAGACGGCGCACACCGCATCCGCCCCGGGCAGCAGCTCGAACGCGCGCTCCACCTCGGGCAGCGACACCTTGTGCCCGCCCGTCACGACGATGTCGCCGGCCCGCCCGAGCAACTCGAGCTGCCGACCGCGCAGCCGAGCCTGATCGTGCACCGTTGCCCAGCCCTCACCGTCGCGAAGCTGCTCGTCGGTCGTCGCGGGCAGGTAGCCGTCAGAGCAGGCGTCGGCGCGAATCCAGAGCTCGCCGATCTCGCCGTCGGCAAGTACTTCGCCGAGCGGCCCGCGCACCTGCGCCGCGATGCCGTCGTACAGCGTGATCGCCGTGCCGTCGCCGCCGCGACTGTCGCCAATAAAGCCGATCTCGGCCGCGCCGTAATAGCTCACCAAGCGGGCGTGCGGCAGCGACTCGGCGACGGCCGAGCGGATGCGCGCCGACAGATTCGCGCCACCGGCCACGAGCAGCTGGACCCCGGTGAACCGCGCGGGAGAGCGGCGCGCGACGAGCGCGAGCGACTCGATTAAGGCTGGCACGGCAACGATGCGCGTCACGCCCTCGTCGAAGATGCGGCGCGAGGCCGCGAGCGCGTCAAAGGAATCGGCGACGTGGCAAGATCCGCCCGACGCGAGGCACTCGACCAGCGCATACAGCGTGAGTGAATAGCTCAGCGGCCCGGGCGCGAGCGTCGCGACACCCGGTAGCGGCTCGAGATGCGCGCTCGACACGGCAAAGTTCGCGCGATACTGCGCCCGCGTCTTCAAGAACGCCTTCGGATTGCTCGTCGTGCCCGAAGAAAACAGCATCAGGAACGGCTCGTCACCCGGTCGTACCGAGGGCGCCTCGGCCGGCGGCAACTCACGCTCTAGCCGGCGAAACTCTTCGAGCGACACCAGCGCACCTGCCCAGCCGGCGCGCGCGAGGGCGTCACGCAGCGCATCCGAGTCGCTCACGAGCACCGAAATGATGGTGCCGAGCACGACGCGCACCTGATGCTCGAGCGGCCAGCGGGGGTCGATCGTCGCCGCTACGCAGTCAAACCCGGCGAGCCCGGCGATGATGCGCGCCGTATGGAACGCATCGGTGCTGCTCACCGCGACGACTGGCTGGGCCGACGAATCGAAGCTGGCGGCGGGATGCTCGCTCGGCTCCGCGGCCATGGCCGCGCCGACCGGCGGTTGCGCCGACGGCGACTCGGCGTTGCCGGGCAACGCGCCCGACCGCAGACGAGCGTTTCCTCGCCGCACCGCATCCTGCAAATGCTCGACGACGGCGCGCACGCGACGACCATCTTCGGCAAGTTCGCCGTAGGTAATGCGTGCCTCGGCGCCGACGATCGCGAGTCGCTCGGGATGCGCTTG
The DNA here is from genome assembly GCF_030011715.1 of Gulosibacter sediminis. Classification (NCBI taxonomy): domain Bacteria; kingdom Bacillati; phylum Actinomycetota; class Actinomycetes; order Micrococcales; family Microbacteriaceae; genus Gulosibacter; species Gulosibacter sediminis. Next base: position 8,630 of record NZ_JASCYH010000027.1, read on the forward strand.
CGCCACCTCGAGGATCTTGCCGGTAATCGGCACGCCTGACCTCCTGGAATCGCCCCGTGCGGTCGCCACGACGGGCACCACACAAACCATCACTGTATCCCGGTGGCCGCAGGTGGTTCCGAGATTCGAAGCGAACTTTCGGAATGCGGCGACGTGGCTGCGTTAGGCGTCGTACCGGCCGAAGTCGGCATCCCGCGAGGCGCCAGGAACCGCGTCCCCGGCGCCTGTCTCAGACCCGCATTTTGCCGCGGACTCCGTGTCAGACCCTGCCGTTGACGTGGCAGTCGAGCCTCCCCCTGACACATCCGAAGAGCGACCCGCAGAGTCTGCCGTTGGCTCAGTAGAAGCAGCGCTCGGCACGAGCTTGAGCCCGATGACGGCGGCGATGACGCCGATCAGGAACACCACCTTCATGACACTCACGCCCTCGGCACCCGTCACCATCGCCCACGTCACCGTGAGCGCGGCGCCAATGCCGGTCCACACGGCATACGCCGTGCCGATCGGAATGTGCTTCACCGCCCAGCCGAGGCCGAGCATCGAAATGACGCAGAACACGAAGAACACGACGGTCGCCACGGGCTCCGAGAGCCCGTGGCTCGCGCCAAGCGCGGTCGCCCACACGGCCTCGCAAAGCCCGCTCAACACCAATACGATCCAAGGCATTACGACACCACCTTGAGTCCGACGACGCAGCCGATGAGCACGACGATGAGCGCCACGCGCATCACCGTGGCGCGCTCGGCGCCCGACACCATCGACCACAGCGCCGTCAGCGACGCGCCGATGCCGACCCAGACGGCATACGCGGTGCCGGTCGGTAGCTCGGTCATGGAGTACGCGAGCAGCACTATGCTGACCGTCATCGCAACAACGAACACTACGCTCGGCCAGAGTTTCTTGAACCCCTGCGACGCGCCAAGCGCCGTTGCCCACACCGCCTCGAGCATGCCGGAGACGACCAATATGACCCACATCATGAGTGACTCCTCACTGAGTCAGTCTTGTCGTGCTGCGGGTACTGCTCCCTCGTCCGCAGGCTCGAATGCCGAGCCTCGCGCCAAGGCTAGCAATCCCGACCGTACCGAGTCGAGGTTTCGCCGAGGGCAGAGGCTCTCGTCTGAGGGCATCATGCTCGCCGGTGGCGGGGCTGCGATTCTGCTGCAGCTCGCGCATCCGACGGTCGCGGCCGGCGTCGCCCGCCACTCCTCGTTCGCATCCTCGCCGCTCGGCCGCCTCGAGCAGACGCTGAACTACGTCATGGCGGCCGTCCACGGCGACGATACTGACCGCACGCGCATGCGCCGCCACGTGAACCGACGCCACGCACACGTGCCCGGCGCCTACGACACCGGGCCGCAGCTCTGGGTCGCCGCGACCCTGCTCTGGGCGGGGGAGCGGTCCTTCGAGCGCGCATTCGGCCAGCTCCGCCGCGACGACCGCGAGGCGCTCCGCTACACCTTTGCCACCCTCGGCACCGAGCTGCAGCTGCCGGCCGAGGCGTGGCCCGCATCTGTCGACGAGTTCGACGCCTGGTGGCAGGCCGCACTCGCGGATGCGCGGGTCACCGACGACGCCCGCCTCGCCTTCGCGCGCCTGCGGCATCCCGACGTCGCCCCGTGGTGGCTCCGCGCCGCGCTGCCGCTGATTTGGCGCGTCGCCCTCGAGCTGCTGCCCTCGCGGCTGCGGTGCGAGTTCGATCCAGCTTGGTCGCGGGCCGACCGCTTCGTGGTCGAGCTGTTCTGGGCCGTCGCGACGCCGATCTATCGCCTGCTCCCACGCCGGATGCGCACCTGGCCGACCCGCCGCCAGCTGCGCTCGCTCAGGCGCGCCTGACCCTGCTTGCCCTGATCGCGCCACCTGCATCCACCGCCCAGGCGCGCCTGACACGATTCAGGCTGCCAACCCGCGAGGAGACCACAGTGACGACCGTGCCCGCACCGAGCCCGAGTAACCCTGAAACCCCGAGCATCCCCGAAACGCTGCGCGAACTGCGCGCGACCTTCGACGCCGGCGTCACGAAGCCCCTGCGCTGGCGGCTCGAACAGCTCGATGCCCTCGAGCGGATGCTGCGCGAACGCGATCACGAATTCGCCGACGCGCTCGAAGCCGACCTCGGCAAGTCGCAGATCGAATCGTTCATGACCGAGACGTCGGTCACCATCAGCGAGGTCGCGCACTTGCGCCGCAACCTGCGCCGCTGGCTCAAGCCGAAGCACGTGCGCCCCAACCTCGCGGTCGCCCCGGCCGTCACCTACACGGTGCGCGAGCCCCTCGGCGCCGCCCTCATCATCGCGCCGTGGAACTACCCGCTCCAGCTCGCCCTCGCGCCGCTCGCTGGCGCGTTCGCCGCCGGCAACGTCGCCGTCGTCAAGCCAAGTGAGCACGCGCCCGCGACGTCGGCGGCCCTCGCGAAGCACATCGCCGAGTACCTCGACCCCCGCGCCGTGCGCGTCGTCGAGGGTGCCGTCGCGGCCTCGACCGAGCTGCTCGCCCAGCGTTGGGACACGATCTTCTACACGGGCGGCGCCAAGGTCGCCCGCATCGTCGCCCGCGCCGCCGCCGAACACCTCACACCAGTCACCCTCGAGCTTGGCGGCAAGTCGCCTGTTTTCGTCGACGACACCGCCGACTTCGACGTCGCGGCCCGCCGCATCGCCTGGGGCAAGCTGCTCAACGCCGGCCAGACCTGTGTCGCGCCTGATTACGTGCTTGCGACGCCGCGCGCGGCCCGCGAACTCGCCGGGCGTATCCCTGCCGCGGTCAAGGAGATGCTCGGCGAACGCCCCAAGGAAAGCGGCGATTACGCCCGCATCATTCACGACGCGCATTTCGAACGCCTTGAGTCGCTGCTCGAAGGAGGTCGAATTCACTCGGGCGGTTCGCGCGAGGCAAGCACGCGCTTTTTCGAACCAACCGTGCTCGTCGACGTCGACGAGTCAGCACCGATCATGCAGGAAGAGATCTTTGGACCAATTCTTCCACTCATTCAGGTGAACGATGAAAACGCAGCGATTACGTTCATCAATTCGCGCGAGAAGCCGCTCGCGTTGTATCTGTTCTCGGAACGCAAATCGGTTCGCCAAAAGTTCCTTCGCCACACGTCGTCCGGTGCCCTTGCGGTCGGCCTGACGGTCGCGCACGTGAGCGTGCCTGAATTGCCATTTGGCGGCGTCGGGGAAAGCGGAATCGGAGCGTACCACGGGGAAGCCTCGCTCGACGCATTTAGCCACCGACGGGCGGTGCTGCGAAAGCCGAGTTTTCCGGATACGCTCCGACTCGTGTATCCGCCGTTTGGGCGGACGGGCGCGCGACGAGAAATCATTCGCCGCGTGCTGGGGAATTAATTAGTTCGCGGCGTCGAAGGCGTCGAGGACGTCCTGCGGCACGCGGCCACGGTCGGCGACGGTGTAGCCGTTCGCCGAAGCCCACTTGCGAACCGCCGCGAGGTCGCGCTTCGGGCCGGTCGAAGGAAGCTGCGTACGGGTGCCGCGCTGGGCGCGCCCGCCGACGCGGCGAGCCGTCTTTACGTACCCCTCGAGCGACTCGCGCAGGGTCTGCGCGTTGTCCTTGCTCAGGTCGATTTCGTAATCAACACCGTCAAGGCCGAACTTGACGGTTTCGCCCTGACCCTCGTCGAGCTGGGTGCCGTCGAGATCATCGATCAGCTGGTAAACGACTTTGCGTGCCACGGATGCGCTCCTTGTTTTGGCGATCTATATCGCTATAAGTGTGAAGGCCGACGGGAGTATTCCGCAAATCGAATTCATCCAACCGGGAGATTCACAGCAACGTGCGCCGCGAATCTCCCGGACGATATCGAATTTGTGCCGGACTTGGCGTGAGCGCTAGGCCCGGGCCAATGCCTGTGCCGGCGCGATGCGCGAGGCGATCCACGAAGGTCGAGCCCCCGCCATCACACCAAGCAAAATCGCACCGCCAATTACCGCACCAATTCCAATCCACGGCAGCGAGATCGCAATTGTGCCGCCGTCGGCGATCATTGCCGGCACCGCACTGATTCCCATTGGCACGCCGATAAGAATCGACACCACTGCGCCAATCAGCGCGAGTGACACCGCCTCAATCAGCACCATGGCGCGCACCCGAGCTCGCGTCATGCCGAGCGCTCGTAGCAGGGCGAGTTCACGGCGGCGTTCGGCGACGGCGAGCGCCACGACGCTCGCGAGACCGATCACCGAGATCACGACGGTGAGCCCGAGCATCGCGAGTACGAAGGCGACGACGAGCGTAACGATCTGCTCGTAGAGCTGCTGTTCGGCGAGCGGCCCAAGCAACTGCAGATCGGAGTTTGTGCCCTGCGCGGCCGAGACCGCGTCGACGAGGTCACCGATCTTGCCGTCGGCCGCGAACAGCCAGAGCCCCGCATCGGCAGTGACGTCATCGAACTCCGCGAGCGTCGACTCGGTCACCGCGCCGTACGTGCTGCCGGTGTTCGGGTTGTAGAGCGTGTCGAGCAGCGGGTCGGTCACGACCGTCAGGTCGACCGTGGCGCCCGACACGTCCGTGAACGTCACGGTGTCGCCGTCGACCGCGCCGAGCGACTCCGCATCCCACTCGCTCAGCGCGACCTCGCCGTCGGCGAGCGGCTGCTCGAGTGCATCCGCGGTCGTCGCCGGCAGCGTCAGCAGCGCCGCGAGCGATGACGGATGCTCGGGGTCGGCCGCCAGCATCACCGCCGAGGTGAGGTCGGACGACTCGAGGCCCTCCGACTCGAGAATCGGCGCGAGGTCGGCCGCATCGAGCGACTCGTCGGAGCGCATCGTGATGAGCGCGTCGAACGCGTAGTTCTCGTCGAGCCGAGCGTTCAGCGTCGCGTTCACCGACTGCACGCCGGTGAGCATCGCGAGGATCAGGCTGCCGCCGAGCGAGATCGCGAGCACGATCGTGCCCGAGCGACGCGAGGTGCGCACGAGGTTCTCGCCCGCGAGCTTCGCGACCGGGCCGAAGGCACTGAGCAACCGCGCAAAGCCGGGCATGACAACTCGCACAAGCAGCGGCACGAGCACGATGAGGCCGATCGCCAGCACCACACCGCCCCCGATGAGCACGAGCGGGTTGCCGAGCATCGACGCGGCCCAGAGGCCGAGCGCGCCGAGGGCCGTGACGACCAGGCCGAAGATCCAGGCAACGACGCTCGAGCGGTTGCGCTCGGCACGGGCGGCGTTCGCCTCCGACAGCGCCGCGATCGGCGCGAGCGAACGCAGCCGAGCGGCCGGCGCCCACGCCGCAAACAGGGTCATCGCGACCGTGACGATGAGCGCAGCGATCGCCCAGAACCACGGGAACACGAGGCCGCCCCCGTCCATGTCGGCGACCATCGCGATGACGCCGCCGAGGCCGAAGCCGACCACGATACCGACGACCGCGCTGACGAGCCCGATGAGCAGGGCCTCGGCGAGTACCGTGCGCTGCACCTGCCCTCCGGTCGCGCCGACGAGGCGCAGCAGGCCGTTCTCGCGCAGCCGCTGCGCGAGCAGCACTTGGAACGTGTTGCGAATCACCATCGACGCCGCGAGCAGCGCGATGAGCACGAAGATGAGGAACATCACGGCGAGCGCGTTCGTGCCGCCGGTGAGGTCGTCGATGAGCTTGGCGGTGTACTCGTCGACCGTGACCGCCTCGGGCGCGTTGTCGGCACCATAGACATCGACGAGCCGCTCGTTGATCGCGGTAATCGCCTGCGCCGCGCTCGTGCCCTCCGCGAGCCGCACGACGAGGGCTGACGACGAACCGTCGTCGACCGAGAAGAAGTCCTGCGCGGCGTAGAGCTCGGTCGCGCCGCCGACCGTGCCACCGACGGTCTCAACGAGCCCGACGACGCGCACCTTGCTCGACTGGCCGGTGCCGTCGAAGACCTCGATCGAGTCGCCGAGCGCAATGCCGAAGCGGTCGAGGTCGTCCTGCGTCGCGGCGATCTCGCCCGTACCGACCGGCCACTGCCCGCCGGTGAGGGTCATCCATCGCAGGTCGCCGTCGTCGGCGATGCTCGAAATGTTGATGTTGTGGGTGCGGTCGCCAGCCAGGGCCTGCGCGTACATCGTGTGGCTCGGTTCGATCGCCGCGATGCCAGGCACCTCGGCAACGGCGTCGACGACACCCTCCGAGTCGCCCGAGGGAATCACGACGTCAGCGTTCGTGTAGGGCGCCGCCACCGCGACGTTGAGCCCCTGCTGCATCGTCGTAATGAAGGTTCCGGTGGCCATGATCGCCATCGCGCTGAGCAGCGCGGCAAGCACGATCGCCACCACGCGCCGGGGGCCTCGACGAATCTGCTGCGTCGCCAGCCGCATCGTCGCGCTCATGCGCCGACTCCCGCCATGACGCCGCTGATCTCTTCGTAGCCGGCGCCCGAAAGCTCGTGCGCGATGCGGCCGTCGACGAGGATGAGCACCCGGTCGGCGTAGGCGGCGGCGGCCGGGTCGTGGGTCACCATCACGATGGTCTGCTGGCGTTCGCGGGCGGCGCGCTGCAGGCTCTCGAGCAGGCCGCGGCCGGTGCGCAGGTCGAGCGCGCCCGTCGGCTCGTCGGCGAACACGACGGCGGGCTCGGTGATGAGGGCGCGCGCCACCGCGATGCGCTGCTGCTGGCCGCCCGAGAGCTCGTGCGGCATGTGCTTGAGGCGGTCGAAGATGCCGAGCTGCGAGGCGAGGCGCTCGAGCGCGGCGGTGTCGACGCGGCCGCCCGCGAGCCGCACCGGCAGCTCGATGTTCTCGCGCGCCGAGAGGGTCGGCACGAGGTTGAACGACTGGAACACGAAGCCGAGCCGGTCGCGGCGTAGCTTCGTGAGCTTCGCATCCGGCATGCCGACGATCGACTGGCCGTCGATCGCGACGTCGCCGCTCGTGGGCGAGTCGAGCCCCGCGAGCAGGTGCATCATCGTCGACTTGCCCGAGCCCGACGGGCCCATGATCGCGGTGAACTCGCCGCGGGCGAAGGCGGCGTCGACACCCGCAACGGCGTGTACCTGCGCATCCGCTTGTCCGTACGTCTTCGTGAGGCCGCGGCAAACGACGGCCGGTTGCGTGATCATGGGAGCTCCTTCAGAGCGGTGAATTTGCTGACAATTCGAACGTAGAAGCCGCGGGGTGCGGCTCACATGGTGCGCAAGTCTCGTCCGGTTGGACGACCCCCAACCAACGGATGTATACCCGAGGAGGAGGGCCCTTGCTCCTAGGCTTGGGGGCATGCTCGACACCTTTATCGCCACCCGTGAGCGGCCGATGCGCGTGCTGCTCACGGACTCGGTCGGTGCGGTTGTGGCGGGCGTCCTGTTTCTGCTCTTCGGCAGCTGGGGCATGTCGGTGCCGACGGTGCTCTACTACCCAGTCATTGCCCTGCTCTGCGTGCGCCGCTCGGCCCCGCTCGTGTTCCTCTGGGGCACGACGGTGCTCAGCGGCATTCAGTACTTCTCGGCTGCCTACTACTTCGACGTCATCGTCTACGGCGTGACGCTCGTTGGGGTCTTCGGCATGGCCGCGTTCGGCGCGAGAAAGCTGCGCTGGACCTGCGCCGTGCCGCCCGTGCTCGCCATCACGGTCGTCGCGCTACAGACCTTGACGCCGTGGATGGCGACGCTGCCCTTCAGCTTCCAGGCGGCTTCCATGACCGACTTCCGCGACCGCCTGCAGGCGTTTGTGCTGCTCACCGTCGTGATCGCCATCGCGTTCGTCGCGGCCTGGGCGCTCGGCATGCTCCGCCGCCAGCAGCTCGTCGAGGTCGTGCGGGCGCAGGAGCGCGCCGAGCTGATGGAACGGGATGCGCACCGCATGGCCGAGCTCGCGGTGTCGGATGAGCGCAGCCGCATTTCGCGCGAGATGCACGACATCATCGCCCACTCGCTCGCCTCAATCGTCACGCTCGCGGAGGGTGGCCGCCTCGCCGCGCGCGAGAAGCCGGAGCTCGCGACTGAGCTGTTCGGCAAGATCAGCGACACCGGCCGCGGCGCGCTCGGCGACGTCAAGCTGCTGCTGCGCAACGTCGACGCGACGCAGGACGACGCCCCGGCGCGCGGCGTCGCGAACATCCGCGACCTTGTCGAGGCGGTGCGCGTTGGTGATGCTCCCGAACCAGGCATCACCTACCTCGAAAACGGCACCCCGGTCGACCTGCCCGCCGGCATGCAGCTCGCGCTCTACCGCGTCGCGCAGGAAGCCGTCACGAACATGCTCAAGCACGCCCCCGGCTGCCGCGGCGAGATCGAGCTGCGCTGGGGCGACGACGAGGTGCTGCTGCGCGCCGTGAACTCGCGCACCGACGGCGCCGACGCGCCCTCGAGCGATCGCCGCGGCATCGCCGGCATGCGCGAGCGCGTTGAGCTGTTCGACGGCGTGCTGCGCGTCACCACGACCGACACGAGCTTCGAGGTGCTCGCGAGCATCCCCATCCCCGCCATTGCATCGAAGGGCCAAGCATGACCATCCGAGTTCTCATCGTTGACGACCAGTCGCTCGTGCGCGAGGGGCTCGCGCTCATCGCGGGCTCCGTCGACGACATCGAGGTGGTCGGCAAGGCCGAGAACGGCCGCGAGGGCGTCAACCTCGGCCTCAAGCTGCGCCCCGACGTCGTGCTGATGGACGTGCGCATGCCGGTCATGGACGGCATCGAGGCGACCGAGCGGCTGCTGCAGCACTCGGGCGAGCGCCCCGAGCTGCGCGTGCTCGCGCTGACGACGTACGACTCCGAAGATTTTGCGGTGCGGATGCTCGCCGCCGGCGCGTCCGGATTCCTCCTCAAGGACGCGCCGGGGGAGGACCTGATCCGCGCGATTCGGACGGTGGCCGCGGGTAATGCGATTATTGATCCGAGCATGACGCGCACGCTGCTGCACCGACTCACCACCGAGCGGCCGCAGCAGACCGCGGCGGCCGACCGGGATGCCCTGGTCGCCCACTTGACGGACCGCGAGCGCGATGTGCTCGCGCAACTCGTGCAAGGCGTCTCGAATGCGCAAATCGCGAAGGAACTGTTCCTCGCGGAGGTCACCGTAAAGACCCACGTTGGTCGGATTCTCGACAAACTTGGGTTGCCAGATCGCGTGCACGTTGTGATTTGGGCCTACGAAAGCGGTTATATAGACAGGTAGTGCACGTGAGAAGGAAGCAGCAATGACGCAGAAATCGGTCACCGACCTCGAGGTCGTCGGCGTCGAAGAGTGGGGTCACATCATGACCCAGCTGCTGTTGCCCATGGCCGTCACGGCACCCGACCCCGAGACCTATCGGGCGCGCATCCGCGCCGCGGTCGTCGGCGGCATCCGCTTCTTCACGATCACGTCGACCCCGCACTCCTCGGGCCGTTCCTCGCGCCTGTTCGCCGAGGGCGGCGACCCCTTCTACGCGGTCGTCAACCAGATCGAGGGCGAATCGCGGCTGCGCCAGCTCGGCCGCGACTCGGTGCTCGAGGCCGGCGACTTTGCGATTTATGACACCGCGCTGCCGTACGACCGCGACTTCGCCGATGGCACGTACATGGTGATCATGGTGCCGCAGCAGCTGCTCACGCTGCCGCCGCGCGCGTTCATCGAGATCGCCGGCATGAAGGTGCCCGCTGACGAGGGCATCGGCCGCGTCGCGGGCCCGATGCTCGCCGGCGTCGCGAAGGACATGTCGGTGCTGCTTGGCCACGGCGGCCTCGCGCTCGCCCACACCGTCGTCGACCTCATCGCGGCGGCCGTCGCTGAGCGCCTCGGCATTGACGCGCCGACCCGCGCGAACGCGCAGCTCGCGCAGCTCATGGAGGTGCGCGACTACATCATGGCGCACCTCTCCGACCACGACCTCACGCCGCAGACGATCGCCGACGCGCACTTCATCTCGGTGCGCACGCTGCACTCGCTGTTCAAGGAGCAGGGCACCTCGGTGTCGACCTGGATTCGTGAGCGCCGCCTCGAGATGGCGCGCCGCGACCTCGTTGACCCGGCACTGACCGACGCGATTCGCGCTGTGGGCGAGCGCTGGGGCTTTGCCGACGCGACCCACTTTTCGAATGCGTTTAAGTTGGCATACGGTGTCTCACCGCGGCAATACCGCAAGACGGCACTCGACGAATTGCGGCGCAGCAGCATCGACAGGGAGTAGTGCGTGACGGGAGTACTTGAAGGCTTCAGCGTCATTGCCCTCATTATTCTCGTCGGATTTACCATGCAGCGCGTTGGTCTGCTCGGCGACCGCGGCCGCGAAATGCTCAACAAGCTCGCGTTCAATGTCGCGACGCCGGCGCTGCTGTTCGGCCTCATGTTCAGCGCCGACCTCAACGTGCTCTTCAGCGGACAGTTTCTCGTCACCGCGATCGGCATGGTCGTCATGGCCGCGGTGTTCGTCGTCATCGCGATCATCTTCCGCTGGGGTATCGGCAACTCGGCGGTCGGCGCCCTCGCCTCGAGCTTCGTGAACTCGGGCAACCTCGGCATTCCGATCGCCGTCTACGTGCTCGGCGACGGCACGCTCGTCGCGCCCGTCATGCTCGTGCAGCAGCTCATCCTCGCGCCGGTCATGCTCTCGGTGCTCGACATCGCGGGCCGCGACCCGCAGGCGCCGAAGCTGCGCTGGTGGCAGATGCTCTATCGCCCGTTCACGAACCCCGTCGTCATCGGCGCGCTCTCGGGCCTGCTGCTCAACATCTTCTCGGTGCCCGTGCCGAACTTCCTGCTCGACCCGATCGAGCTCGTCGGCGGCATCAGCGTGCCCGCCGTGCTCATGGCGTTCGGTATGTCGCTTCACGACAACGCGATGCCGATGCGCGGCAAGAACCGCTGGCAGGTGCTCACCGCGACGGTGCTCAAATCGTTCGTGCACCCGGTGCTCGCGTGGCTCCTCGGCAAGTTTGTCTTCGGTCTCGATGACGCGATGATCCTCGTCGTCGTCGTGACCGCCGCGCTGCCGGCCGCTCAGAACATCTACAACTACGCCGCGAACTACCGCGTCGGCGAATCGCTCGCGCGCGAGAGCATCCTGCTGACGACCATCCTGTCGGTGCCGGTGATTCTCGTCGTGACGCTGCTGCTGCATCCGTAGCTCGCTGCGCTTGCCGGATGCGCTGCCGGGCCGGATGCGCGTCGCGGCCGGGCGCTCGGCGGCGCGTACGATTGGCCCAACTGGCATACCCGCCAGCGACCACACGAAAGGGAGGCTCATGTCGGAGACCGACAAGATGCTCGAAGCAAACCGCGTCTATGGTGAGGGCTACCCGGGGCCGCGCGAACTTCGACCCAAGCGCAAGGTCGCCGTCATCGCCTGCATGGACTCCCGCCTCCAGATCTTCCCGATGCTCGGCCTCGACCTCGGTGAGGCGCACATCATTCGTAACGCGGGCGGCGTAATCACCGACGACATGATCCGCTCAATCACGATCTCGCAGCGCATGCTCGGCACCGAAGAAGTCGTGCTCATTCACCACACGAACTGCGGTCTATCGACCTTCAGCGAGGACGAATTCGACGAGTTGCTGATGCGTGAGACCGGCGCGCGGGCGCACTGGAAGGCCGAGTCGTTCAAGGACGTCGACGCCTCGGTGCGCGAGTCGATTCGGCGCATCATGCAGTCGCCGTTCATTCAGCATAAGAACGTGCGCGGTTTCGTCGCGGACGTCGACACCGGCCTGCTGCGCGAGGTCGAGGCGGCCTAGTGTTCGCGGCGCGGGTCGTCGACAGCCCCATCGGCGAGGTCGGGGTTGAGGCAACGGATGCGGGCATCTGCCGCGTCTGGCTGCCCGGCTCGGCGCCGCTCGGCTTCGGCCCGCACGTCGGCTCTGAGGCAGCCGAGGCGCACCTCGACCGCGGCGTCGCGCAGCTCGAGGAGTTCTTCGCGGGCGAGCGCGAACGCTTCGACGTCGCGCTCGACTGGTCGCAGGCCTCCGACGGCTTCGGCGGCGAGGTGCAGCGCGCGCTCGTCGACATTCCCTACGGCGAGACGTACAGCTACGGCGAGCTCGCCGACCGGCTCGGCCGCCCGCGCGCGGCCCGGGCGGTCGGCACCGCCTGCTCACATAACCCGCTGCCGCTGTTCGGCGGCTGCCACCGGGTGATCCGCTCGAACGGCGACGTCGGGCTCTACGGCGGCGGTGAGCATATGAAGCGCGCGCTCCTCGACCTCGAGGTGCGTGACTGAGGCGTGGCGAAACCCTGGCGGCAGCGGCTGCGCTGGGCGCGGCTGAAGACGATTTCGGTCGTGGTCGACAGCGCGTTTTGGACGCTCCACCAGCTCGATGGGCTGCTCGGCATGGCCCCGCTGCTGACGTCGGCGGGCGTGCGCACCCGGTATTCGCCGCGGTCACGCGGCTGGCGTGACGGCGGCCCGGCCGTCGTCGTGCTCGCGGGTCTGTCGACGCCGTGGCGATACATGCGGCCGGTGCTCGACGCGCTGTCCGACCGCGGCTATCGCGTCATCGTGTTGCCGCAGCTCGGCTGGAACCTCAAGTCGGTCGCGTCGCTCGCCGCGATCGTCGAGCGGGCGCTGCTCGCGCATCCCGAGTACGGGCGGGTGCTGTTCGTCGGCCATTCGAAGGGCGGGCTCATCGCGAAGCAGGTGCTGCTCGACGACTTCGTGGGCGAGCACACGATCGGCGCCGTCGCGATTTCGTCGCCGTTCGCGGGCGCGAAGGCGGCCCGGTACATCCACGGCTCAAACCCGATCGCGCGCGAGATGATCGGCCTGCGCGCCGGCACGCCGATGCAGCTTGCGTTGTCGATGCGCGACGAGGTGGATGCGCGCATCACCTCGATCATGCCGCTCTACGACCAGATCGTCGGTTATCCGGGCGTGCTGCCGAACGGCCGCAACCGCACGGTGCGCGCGCTCGGTCACAATCTGCTGCTCGCCGACCGCCGCGTGCACGACATCATCGACCGCGAGCTACGGGCGATTATGGAACGCGATGCTGCGCGAGCAGCGAGTACTCCTCCCACGCTCGCTTGAGGTCGCGGGCCGACTCAGCCTGTACCGACACCCCACGCTCGCCGGTGCGTCGCACGGTGCCGTGGATGAGTAGCAGGGGGGTGCCGAAGAGCACGTCGCCGCTGCGCTCCTGTGCCTCGTCGAAGAACGCGGCGTCGGCGCAGCCCGTGCCGTCGTCGACCGAGATGAACACGACCCGCTTGCCGGTGCGCATCGGCGGGGTCTGCGTCGCGACGCGCACGCCCGCGACGATGACCTCGGCGCCGCCGCGCAGGCTCGCGAGCTGCTCGGCCGGCGTCACCCCGAGCTCGTCGAGCAACGGCCGGTAGCCGTCGATCACGTGCTCCGACAGGTCGAGCGCGAGCACCTCGAGTTCGGCCTGGACGCGCTCGCGCGAGTCGAGCTCGGGGGCGCCGCTCGCCTCGACCGCCGCGTGGGAGCCGTGGAGTTGCAGCGGCAGTTCGAGCGCATCCGGGCTGGTCTCGCGCGGCTTCGCGCGCGGCGCGCGGCGCACGGCCGCGAGCAGCTCGCCGCGCGTGAGCGTCTGCGACTCGAGCGAGTCGAGCGCGCCGATGAGCGCGAGCCGCTCGGCGAGTGGCCGCGAGGGTCGGGCGCGGGCGATGAAGTCGCCGAGCGACTCGTAGGGGCGCTGCTGCAGAATGCGGTCGATCTCGGGGTCGGTGATGCCGCGGATGTCGCTCAGCGCGAGGCGGATGCCGAGGTCGCCCCGCCGCGTCGCCCATCCGGGCGGGGTCGCCCGCACTCGCTCGACGACGAACTCGCGCGTCGAGGCGTTGACGTCGATGGGGAGGATCGGCACGCCCATGCGCCGCGCGTCGCCGAGCAGTAGCCGCTTCGGGTACATGCCCGGGTCGTGGGTGAGGATGCCCGCGAAGAACTCGGCGGGGTAGTGGGTCTTCAGCCACGCGCTCTGCCAGGTGGGCAGCGCGAAGGCGGCCGCGTGGGCCTTGCAGAAGCCGAACGAGCCGAAGCCGCGCAGCACCTCCCAGATCGCGTCGATCTGCGCGTCGGTGAAGCGCCGCCGCCCGCGCTCGTCGACGTTGCGTCGGGTCTTTGTGCGGAACAGCTCCTCGATGTCTTCGCCCTGTTTCTCCATGCGCCGCCGCAGCTCGTCGGCGTCGGCGAGCGAGATGCCCATGCAGGTGTGGAGGATGCGCAGCACCTGCTCGTGGTAGACGACGACCCCGTACGTCTCGCGCAGAAACGGGCGGAACGAGGGGTGCAGCCAGTTCGGCGTCGCGAAGCCGTGCTTCACCTCGAGGAACGGGGTGACCATGTTGCCCTTCATCGGGCCGGGGCGGAACAGCGAGATGTCGGCGATGAGGTCGTCGTAGACGTCGGGCTGCATCTTGCCGATGAGTTCGCGCTGCCCGGGCGACTCGATCTGGAACATGCCGAGCGTGTGCGTCGTGCGGATCTGTTCGAACGTCGCCTCGTCGTCTTTCGGGATCTCGTCGAGCACGAGCTTGCCCTGCGCTGACACGTACGGGGTGTCGGGCGCGAGGCCGCCGCGCACCGCCGACTGCGGGCCGTGCAGCCGCTCGATCTCGCCGACCGAGTACGCGAGCGTCGACTGCATCCGCACCCCGAGCACGTCGAGCTTGAGCAGGCCGAGGTCGTCGATGTCGTCCTTGTCGAACTGGCTCATCGGCAGGCCGATGCCGCTCGGCTGCACCGGCGTCGTCGAGAGCAGGGTCGCGTCGCCGAGCAGCACGCCGCACGGATGCATCGAGAGGTGCCGGGGGAGTCGGTCGAGCCGCTCGGCGAGGTCGATGAGCAGGTTGAGGTCGCGGTCTTCGCGCGCCTGCGTCGCGAGCTGCGCGAGCTCGGGCTTCTGCTCGAGCACGGCGCGGAACTCGCCCGCGTTGAAGCGCCAGAGTGACTTCGCGATCTCGTCGACCCGGTGCTCGTCGAGGCCGAGCGCGAGGCCGGCGTCGCGGGCGGCGCCGCGCGCCCGGTAGGTCGAGTGCATCGAGAGCAGCGTCACCCGGCTCGAGCCGTACTTCGCGAAGATCGCGCGGTAGACCTCGTGCCGGCGGGCCGACTCGACGTCGATATCGATGTCGGGCAGCGTCGAGCGCTTGTGGCCGAGGAACCGCTCGAACAGGAGGTCGTGCTCGATCGGGTTCACGTTCGACACCCGCAGCAGGTAGTTCACGAGGCTCGAGGCGCCCGAGCCGCGGGCCTGGGCGCGGATGCCGCGGTCGCGGATGAGCTCGGCGACGTCGGCGACCGTGAGGAAGTAGGTCGCGAAGCCGAAGCCTTCGATCGTGCCGAGCTCGTCGCGCAGCCGAACGTCGAGCACGCGCCGAGATTCACCGACGGCGTCGGGAAACCGCTCGCTGAGCGCCGCCTCGCAGCGCCGCCGCAGCACGAGGTTCGGGTCGTCGCGGATGCCGAGCGCCTCGGGCTCGGGGGTCTTCGGTTGCCGCCAGCGCACATCCTTGTCGGGGTCGAGCATGCAGCGTTCGGCGAGCTCGCTCGTGGTCGCGAGCAGGCGGTCGCGAGCGTGGCCACCGAGCCCGGTGCGCGCGACGATGAGTTCGGCGAGGGCGTGCATCCGCTTCGCCGGCTTGAGCCAGGCTTGCCCGTTCGGCTGCACGGGCAGCTCGTCGAGGGGGCGCAGCGCGCCGGCCGCGTCGAGCACGTCGCCGGTGAGGGCGTCGTCGGGGTCGAGATAGCGCACCTGATTGGTGAGTACGGCGGGGATGCGCAGCTCGCTCGCGAGCTCGAGCATCGCGGCCGCGTGGCCGAGGGATGCGGAGGAGCCGGGCTCGGTGAGGTGGCAGACGAGCTCGACCGCGATGGCCCCGGGCAGTTGCTGCTGCCAGCGCTGCAGCCGCGCCCGGGCGACGACGTGGTCGCCGCGCACGAGCGCGCGCCCGACGTCGGAGTTCGGGCCGAGCAACACCGTGCCCTGCACCTCGTGCTCGCCGAGGAGGAACGGCGCGAACCGCGACGCCGGCAGCTTCGGCCGCCACTCGCGCGAGGGGGGCGTGCCGCGCGGCGGCTTATGCGCCGCCGAGATGAGCCGGCTCAGGCTCGCCCAGCCGGCGCCGTCGAGCCCGCCGTGCGCGAGGGCCGTGACGCGGGGGAGGTTGGCGTCGGTGGGTGGTGTTTTGGGGGTGGGGGTGGCTGATGCCGGGGTGTGTTCGTGCTCCTGCCCGTGGCTCTCGGCGCGCGGCTGCGGCGCGAGCGCGAGGTCGACCCCGACGATCGGCGCGATGCCGGCGGCGATGCAGGCGCGGATGTGCCGCACCGCGCCGTAGAGCCCGTCGCGGTCGGTGAGCGCTGCGGCGGGCGCACCCCAGCTCGCCGCCCGGGCAACGAGTTGCTCGGGGGTGTTGGTGCCGTGGTGATTCGAGTGCGCCGAGGCCACGTGCAGGTGCACGAAATCAGGCATCTTATGCGAACAACCGTTCGTCAAGTTCGCCGCTCCATGCCTGCTCGAGCTGCCAGCTGCCGTCGCGCTGACGGCAGAGGTCGAAGCTCGTGTCGCCGGGTTGCAGCATGCCGCGCAGTGGCACGGCGTCGACCCGCCACATCTCACGTTCGAGGGGAGTGTTTGACCCGCGGGTGGCGCGGTTTGCCGTCTGCCACCAGGCCTCGCGGGCCAGCCAGGGTTCGGGTGCGCTGATGATGCCGTAGGTGCTGCCGCGCCAGAAAAATCGCACGGGCGCACCGCTCGGCGAGAGTTCAACGTCGACGGGTTCGCCGATGAGCATGGGTCCTCCAAGGGTGAGTGTTTCAAACATCTGTTCGATTCACCGTACGAGCAGCCTACGACACGAGCTCCCGACCCGCTAGCCGATTCTGCGCCGCTCCCGCGCCCACGCGCGGCTCCCTTTTCACACCCGTCCCACCCGCCACATCCGCCCCGCTCATCCGCGCTGCGCGCCCCGCCCATCCGCGCTGCGCGCCCCGCCCATCCGCGCTGCGCGCCCCGCCCATCCGCCGCATCCGCGAAAGCTCCGACGCAGTTTTCTACGAACGATGCACCCACAACCGCAGCCCTCGTAGAAAACCGCATCACACGCGTGGGGCGGATGCGCGGGGCGGCAGCGCTGGGATCGCGGGCACGGGCACGAGTCGGGCAACACCGGATGCGCACCTAAGCGAGCCATGCGCTCGGCATAGCTCGCGCATAGCTTCACGCCGCTTACTAAGAGCGTCGCACGACAGCGGCATCCCCAAATCCGAGGGAAGGACTCACCATGATCGCGCTGCTACTTCTCACCGCGAACCTTGCCGCCATCGGCGTGCTGAGCTTCGCCCTGTTCACCCGTCGTCGGCACCGCACCGAGCTCATCCTGCTGCTGCTCAGCGTGAACGTCCTCGCCTTCGCTGCCACCACCCTCCTCACGGTCTCGTCGCTCGCCGCGGGCGCCGAGGTCATCGCCACACTCGCGGCGACCCTCGCCGGCCTGCTCGGCTTCGTGCACCTTCAGTTCGCAACGCTGAGCACCCGCGACGTGCTCTACGCCTCGGCCGCCGTCGTCATCGGCTTCGCCGCCGGACTCGCCACGGTCGTGCCGTTCGCGCAGCTCGCCGCGGTGCTCGTGACCGCCGCTGCCACTGGGCTGCTCGACTGGGCCCTCGCGATCGCAACCCGCTCATCCCGCGCGAAGGCGGATGCGGAGGCTGAGGTCGAGCCCGCATCCGCAGTCGTCGTTGGTACGTCCGTCACCGCCCAGGCATTCGCCCGAGTCGCCTACGCGGCCGCAACCCCCGCATCCGCAGCATCCTCCGTAACCCCCGCATCCGACCCGATCTTCGACGCGCCCTTCGACGACGCCGAGCCCATCACGATGCCGCTCGACTTCATCCCCGAGCCCGACCCGGTCGTCGACTACGAGCCGGCAGCCCCGAAGCCGCGCCAGAAGAAGCCGGTCGTGCCGGTGTTCCTCCCGCCCATCACCGCGCCCGAGCAGGTTAAATAATGACCATGGCTCTAACCGGCGCACGCCCACAGCTCATCCGCCCTGACGGCACCCCCGCCAGGGCGGTGGTTGCCGATGACGAGGAATACCTCGCCGACCTGCTGCGGATGACCCTTGCCGCCGAGGGCCTCGAGGTGCGCGTCGTCGCGACCGGCCGCCAGGCGCTCGACGCGATCACTGAGTTCTCGCCCGACATCGTCGTGCTCGACATCATGATGCCCGGCCTCGACGGCATGGAGGTCATGCGTCGGGTGCGCGAGCGCGGCAACTCGGTGCCGATCCTGTTCCTCACGGCGAAGGATGCGGTCGAGGATCGGATCGCCGGCATCGGCGAGGGTGGCGACGACTACGTGACGAAGCCGTTCAGTCTCGAGGAGGTCGTCGTGCGCGTGCGCGCCCTGCTGCGCCGCAACCTCGGCTCGGCCGAGGCCGAGGCCGAGTCAGTGCTGCGCCTCGCCGACCTCGAGCTCAACGAGCAGACTCACGACGTGACGCGAGCGGGCGAGCGCATCACCCTCACCGGCACCGAGTTCGAACTGCTGCGCTACCTCATGCAGAATCAACGCCGCGTGCTCTCGAAGGCGCAGCTGCTCGACGAAGTGTGGGGCTACGACTTCGGCGGCAAGACGAGCGTCGTCGAGCTCTACATCTCGTACCTGCGCAAGAAGATCGACGCGGGTCGCCCGCCGCTCATCCATACCCTGCGGGGCGTCGGCTACACGATCCGCGAAGAGGCATGACCCGCCAGCCGCGCACCCTGCGCCGGCGGCTCGTCGTGAGCATCGTCGGCATCGTCGCGCTGTTTGCGATCGCGGTCGGCGTGCTCTCGATCACGGTGCTCTATCGCAGCCTGAGTGATCGCCTCGACGACCGGCTCGACCAGCTCCTGCGCGCGCCGTTCATCACGAGCATCGACCAGTCAGGCCAGCAGCCCGAGACCGACCCGCTCGACCAGGCGGGCCAGCAGCTCGACACGATCGTCGTGCAATTGCTCAGCACGGGCTCGGGAAGCGGCACGGTGCTCAAGGCGAAGTACACCGACGGCTCGGGCGATACCGCCGATCTCACGACCGCGCAGCTGCAGCAGGTGCTGCAGGCGGTCGCCGACTCCGAGCCGGGCACGCCCGAGACCGTCGATGTCGATGACATCGGCGTCGTGCGAGTGAAGGCAGACTCGATGCCGTCCGGCGTCATCGCGGTCGTCGGGGTGCCGACGGATGAGGTGCTCGCGACGACCTGGCTGCTCGCGGCGATCTACACGCTCGTCGCGGCGGTCGCCATCGCGCTCGTCGGGGCCGGTGCGTCAGCGCTCGTGGCGCGACAGCTGCGCCCGCTCGAGCGGGTCGCCGACACCGCGGTGCGCGTCTCGCAGAAGGAACTTGCGGCTGGCGAGGTCACGATTCCCGAGCGCGTGCCGGCCGAAGACACCGACCCGGGCACCGAGGTCGGCCGCGTCGGCGCATCCCTAAACCGCCTGCTCGTCAGCGTCGAGGATGCGCTCGGCGCCCGCGAGGCGAGCGAGGCAAAGCTGCGCCAGTTCGTTGCGGATGCGAGCCACGAGCTGCGCACCCCGCTCGCCGCCGTGCGTGGCTACGCCGAGCTTGCCGCCCGCGAGCCCGAGCGTCTCAGCGAGCAGCAGCGCACGAGTCTCGACCGCATCCAGGGCTCTTCGCAGCGCATGTCCTCGCTCGTCGAGGACCTGCTGCTGCTCGCGCGACTCGATGCCGGCCAGCAGCCGACGCACGTGCGGCTCGACGCGAACGAGGTCGCCTTGGGCTGCTTCGAGGATGCCGCGGTCGCGTATCCCGACCACGAGTGGCGGCTCGACGCCGAGGCAGAGTCGCTCGAGGTGATCGGCGACCGCACGGCGCTCGCGCAGGTGCTCGGCAATCTGCTGCGCAACGCCGCGGTGCACACGGATGCGGGCACACGGGTGACGCTCGCGACGTCGTTCGCCGACGGCGCGACCGGCCCGCGCACCGACAGCGGCCGCTGGGTGCGGCTCACGGTGACCGACACTGGCGGTGGCATCGACCCCGACGTCGCCCCGCACATCTTCGAGCGCTTCGTGCGCGGGGATGCGTCGCGCACCCGCGCATCCGGCCAGGGATCGAGCGGCCTCGGCCTCGCGATTTCGCAGGCGATCGTGCAGGCGCACGGCGGCTCGCTCGAGGTCGCGAGTCGGCCCGGCCACACCGTGTTCACGGTGCTGTTGCCGGCGGCGCCGGCGGCTGCGGTGCCTGCGTCTTGACGCGGTTTTCTACGATCGCTGCGGTTGTAACCGCGTCATTCGTAGAAAACTGCATCAAAGGGCGGGCGGATGCGCTGCTACGGCAGCGCGCAGAACTCGCGTACCAGCACCAGCGACCAAGCGCCGCCTAGACCTCACCCTCGCGCCGCACGAGCGGCCGCGCGAGGCGCTTGTCGGCAAGTGACCTTGAGAGATCGACCAACTCGGCGGCCTGCTCGTCGTAGTCGAGGATCCCGTACTTCGCGAGCTCCTGTACGAGCGCGGCACCGTTCGGGCCGTGCACCCACGGAACCCGCACGCGCCGACGCCACCGCGCCGAACTGCCCGCCCGCCCACCCGCGAGCACCGACTCGGTGTTCGACAGCTGGCGAATCACGACGGCGAGCACGTGGTCGGGATACTCGGCGGCAAACTCGCCGTAAATCGACTCGTCGTGCTGACCGTCGTCGCCAATGAGTATCCACTTCACGTGCGGCAGCGTCTCGACGAGCAGGCGCAGGCTCGTGCGCTTGTGCTCGGTACCCGAGCGAAACAGTCGTTTCGTCGTTGGGCCCCAGTCGGTGAGCAGCAGCGGCCCGTAGGGGTAGAGGTTGCGGCTGAGAAAGCGGCTCAGCGTCGGCGCGACATTCCAGGACCCCGTCGAGAGATAAATAAACGGGGTCGACCCGGCGCCGAACTTCTCGATGAGTCGCTGGTAGAGCACGTTCATGCCGGGCACCGCCATGCGGGCATGCTCGTCGAGGACGAATGTGTTCCAGGCCGCGAGCAGCGGACGCGGCAGCGAGGTCACCATGACGGTGTCGTCAATATCCGAGATGATGCCCACCTGCTGATCGTCCGGCGCGACGATCACCTGCGACGTCGACAACTGATCGTCGACGGTCTCGAAGACGACGTCGTGCGATCCCGGCTCGAGCTGTACGTCGAAGGTGCCGTCGAGCACGCCGCCGCGATCGGCCTTGAGGTCGAACTCGTGCCCCTCAATTCGCACCTTCACGGTCGAATTCGGCACCGCGACGCGCACGAAGCTGCGCCAGCCGCGCACCGAGCGCTCTTTGCTGCGACGCAGCCGCAGCAGCACGAACCGCCGCATCAGCCCATACCGTCGCACCGCCTCGGGCACCATCTGCACGCGCCCGAGCACGCGCACCTGCCTCGTCGAACCGTAGCCGGTGTAGGCCTCGACCTGCTCGACATCGCCGCGTCGTCGCGCCCGCCGCATCCGCCATTGCTTGAACGAGTCCTCGATGCGAAACGCATTGCTCACGGCGAGTTCGACGAACGGAATGCGCTCCAGCATGGAGCGTCGCGTGCGGGGTTGCTTCGCGGCTGGAGTCACTGCGACATCCTTGCACGCCCACGCAAACGAGCGAAACTCACTCGGCGGACTCCGCCGCGGCCTCGGGCTTGACCTCGTCGATCAGGTGCTCGTCGTTCTCCCGCACGTTACCGACGCGCTTGCCGACGGGCCGCAACTGCAGCGTCTCCGATACCGCGAGCGCACGGTCGGCGAAGTCGGTGACGAGCTCGCCGTTGCCGGCCACCGCCGGGTCGAGCCACTCGTCGACGTCGCCGCGGTCGAGAAACACTGGCGTGCGGTCGTGCAGCCACTGCAGCTTGTCGGTCGCAGACGCCCGCGTGAGGATCGTCGCCGACAGCAGCCAGGCATCCTCGCCTTCGGCTACGTCGGGGCGCTTCCACCACTCGTAGAGGGCGGCGAACAGCAGCGAGCTCTCGCCCTGCGGATGCACGTAGAACGGTTGCTTACTGCCGTCGGCCCGCGTGTGCCACTCGTAATACCCGTCGACGGGAATCACGGCGCGGCGCTGCTTCACCGCGGCGCGGAATGTGGGCTTCGACGCCGCCGTCTCGCTTCGGGCATTGAAGGCACGCACGGCGACCGATTCATCCTTTGCCCAACTCGGCACGAGCCCCCATTTCGCGGTTTCGAGGCGCCGCACGGGCTCGTCGGCGGGCGCGTCGACGACCACGCGAATGCGCGTGGTCGGGGCCACGTTGTAGGAGGTACCGGGTGCGTCGTCGCTGACCCGTTCGATGTCGAGCTCGGCGGTGAGCTCGCCGGTGGCGCGAGCCACCACAAATCTGCCGCACATGGCGCCGAGCTTAGGGCACCGTGCTTGGGTCGGGCTTCGTGTCGGCCGCGAGCTGGGTGGCGACTCGCTTCGAGAGCCACCGCTTGACGAGCCACATCACGAGCACGAACACGGCGATGATCGCGGCGAAGATGAACCCGGCCCAGTGCAGTTGCGTGCTGAGCTGCTGGAAGCTCGACGTGGCGAAGGCGCCGACCGAGACGTAGGCGACCGCCCAGAGCAGGCAGGCGGGCAGAGTCCATGCCATGAACTTGCGGTAGCGCATCCGTGCCATGCCGGCCGTGACCGGCACGAGCGAGTGGAACACCGGCAAGAACCGCGAGACAAACACCGCGAGCCCGCCGCGCTGCGCGAGCAGGGTCTCGGCCTGCGCCCAATTCTCGAGGCCGATGCGCCGACCGAGCCACGAGCGTTTCAGCGTTGGCCCAAGCCAGCGGCCGAGCGCGTAGCCGATCGATTCGCCGGCGAGTGCGCCGAGCACGGCTGCGATGACGATGAGCCCCCAGCGCTCGAAGCTCGTGACGCTCGTCGCGGTGACGAGCAACGTCGCATCGCCTGGCACGAGGAAGCCGACAAAGAGGCTCGTCTCGAGCAGCAGGCCAAGAAATGCGATGCCAGCGACGAGCCACAGGTTCATGCCCTGCACCGTTTCGATGACGGTGTTGAGCAGGTCGGCGAGCATCTCGACAGCCTAGGCAACAAGCATGAGAACGAGGTGTGGATGCGCCCGCTCTGCCGCGCTACAACGCTCGAGTTCGAGATTCTCGAGGTCGAGATATCTAAACGTTTGCTGATGAATTGCTCTACAATTTGTAGTTGTTCGGCACGGCGTCTCCGAACGTCACTTTCCCACTCATGTTGATTGTAGGGAGCGCTTGTGGAAGCACTATTGGATCCGCTCATTCTGTCGCGCTGGCAGTTCGGTCTCACGACGCTGTACCACTTCCTATTCGTGCCGATCACGCTCGGCGTGGTGCTCTGCGTCGCGATCTGGCAGACCGCGTGGCTGCGCACCGGCAAGGTGCAGTACCTGCAGCTGACGAAGTTCTTCGGCAACATCTTCCTCATCAACTTCGCGATGGGCATCGTCACCGGCATCGTGCAGGAGTTCCAGTTCGGCATGAACTGGTCGAACTACTCGCGCTTCGTCGGCGACATCTTCGGCGCCCCGCTCGCCTTCGAGGGCCTCGTCGCCTTCTTCATGGAGGCGACCTTCATCGGCCTGTGGATCTTCGGGTGGGACAAGCTCAAGCCGGGCCTGCACCTGCTCACCATCTGGATGACTGTGCTCGGCACCTGGGTCTCGGCCTACTTCATCCTCGCCGCGAACGCGTTCATGCAGAACCCGGTCGGCTTCGAGTTCAACCCCGACACCGGCCGTGCCGAACTCGTCGACTTCATGGCCGTGCTCACGAACCCGGTCGCGCTGACGCAGCTGCCGCACACGCTCGCCGCCTCGGTGATGCTCGCCGGCACGATCATCGTCGGTGTCGCGGCCTGGCACCTGCGCAAGGGCCAACACTTCGACGTGTTCCGCCCTGCCATGCGCTTCGGGCTCTGGACGGTGCTCATCTCGGGCTTCGCCGTCATGCTCTCGGGCCACGAGCTCGGCCTCGTGATGACCGCAACGCAGCCGATGAAGATGGCGGCGGCCGAGGCGATGTGGAACACCTCGTCGGGCGCCGACGCCTCGTTCTCGCTCTTCTCGATCGGAACCCCCGACGGCACCGAGGAGGTGTGGTCGCTGCGAGTGCCCTACGTCTCCGCGTTCCTTGCGACGAACAGCTTCAGCGGCACGGTCGAGGGCATCAACGACCTCCAGGCGCAGTATCAGGAGCTCTATGGCGCCGACCAGATCTATTCCCCGGTCATCTGGGTCACCTACTGGTCGTTCCGCTGGATGATGTTCTTCGGCATGGCGTCGATGGCCATCGCGCTCGTGGGCCTTTGGGTGACGCGCAAGAACTACGCGACAAAGAACTGGCACTACCAGATCGCGATCTGGACGGCGACGTTCCCGCTCTGGGGCATCCTCATCGGCTGGGTCTTCACCGAAATGGGCCGACAACCGTGGCTCGTGTTCGGGCTCATGCCCACCGAGGCCGGCGTCTCGCCGAACGTGTCGGGGCTGAGCGTGCTCATCTCGCTCATCGCCTTCACACTCATCTACGGCATCCTTGCCGTCGTCGAGGTGAAGCTGATCCTGCGCGCGGCGCAGTCCGACCCCATCCAGGTGCCCGGCGTGAATGACGAGGGCATCGTCGAGAACGTCGAGGACGTCAAGGTGAAAGCGAGCGTCTACTAATGGAACTTCAGGTCGTTTTCTTCTGGATCATCGCCTTCATGTTCATCGGGTATTTCGTACTCGATGGCTTCGACTTCGGCGTTGGCATCGCGCTGCCGATCATCGGCAAGGACGACACCGACCGGCGCATCCTCATCAACACAATCGGCCCGATCTGGGACTTGAACGAGACCTGGGTGATCGTCGCCGGCGCGCTCATGTTCGCCGCGTTCCCCGAGTGGTACGCAACGGTGTTCTCGGGTGCCTACCTCGTGCTGCTGCTGATTCTGCTCGCGCTCATCCTGCGCGGCGTCTCGTTCGAGTACCGGCACCAGGGCAAAGGCGTGCGCTGGACGCGCAGCTTCGATTGGATGATCTTCATCGGCTCGGCACTGCCCGCGTTGCTCTGGGGCGCGGCCTTCGCGAACATCGTGCGCGGCATGCCGATGGAGTCGGTGCAGCAGACCGTCGGTGACCTCACCTTCGAGTTCCACTTCAACTACACGGGCACCTTGCTTGACCTGCTCAACCCCTACGCGCTGCTCGGTGGGCTGACGACGCTTGCGCTGTTCAGCTACCACGGCCTCACCTTCATTACGCGCAAGACGGATGGGGAACTCCGGGAGCGCGCGCACCGCGCGGCTACCTGGGTCGGCGTCGCGGTCGCGGTGCTCGCGCTCGCGTTCCTCGGCTGGACCGTTGCCGCGTACTTCTCGGTCGCCGGGCTCATCCTCTCTCTCGTGGCGGTCGTGTCGTTCCTGGCGTCGTGGGTGGCCAACCTGCTGCGCCGCGACTCTGCCGCGTTCGCGCTCGGCTGCGCCACGGTGATCACCGCGGTGTGGTCGCTGTTCGCGGCGCTGTTCCCAGTGCTCATGCGCAACCTCGCGGGCGGCGACGACCTCACGATCTGGAACGGCTCGGCGAGCGACATGACGCTCTCGATCATGTTCTGGTCGTTCGTCGTGATCATGCCGCTCGTGCTCGGCTACCAGGGGTGGAGCTTCTGGACGTTCCGCAAGCGGCTGCGGCGCACCGACTTCGAGTCGCACGCCGAGGCGCCCGCGATCGCCTGAGCCGGTTGCGCTCAGGCGGCCGCGGGAGGATGTTCGCAGCCAATTTCAGGAGGTAGCAATGGCTGACAACGTCTACGGTTCAACTCCCGAGGTGCCCGCGCTCGCGGTGTCGTCGCCCGATTTCGCCGACGGCGACCGCCTGCCGGATGCGCAGGTGAGTGCCGGCGTGCTCGCGACGGGCGAGGACCGCTCGCCCGCGCTCGAGTGGGGCCCCGCGCCCGAGGGCACGCAGAGCTTCGCGGTGACGTGCTGGGACCCGGATGCGCCGACCGGCTCGGGCTTCTGGCACTGGGCCGTCTACAACATCCCAGCCGACGTGTCGTCGCTGCCGGCTGGCGCCGGTGCCGCCGATTCGGATGCGCTGCCGAGCGCCGCGCGCAGCGTGCGCAACGACGGCGGCGTGTTCAACTTCGTCGGCGCGGCCCCGCCCGTCGGTCACGGCGACCACCGCTACATCTTCGCGGTGCACGCGCTCGACACGACGCTCGACCTCGGCGAGGGCGCGTCGCCGGCCGCGCTCGGCTTCAACATGTTCGGCCACACCCTCGCGCGCGGCCTCATCACCGCCACCTGGAACCGCTAGCGCAGGCAGTTGAGTGGTCAGTTTTTGTAGTTCTGGCGCAGCCAGAACTACAAAAAC
>NZ_JASCYH010000028.1:0-34542 GCF_030011715.1 Gulosibacter sediminis
TCGGGAACAAGATCGTCGGCTACTCGATCGACTCGAGAATGAAGTCAAGTCTTGCTGTCCGAGCGCTCGAGAACGCAGTCGCGATGCGTGGTGCTGTCGCCGGCTGCGTGGTCCACTCCGACCGCGGGTCGCAATTCCGAAGCAGGAAGTTCCTGCGCGCTCTGGCCCGCCATCGCCTGGTCGGTTCGATGGGCCGAGTCGCGTCATGCGGTGACAACGCCGCGATGGAATCGTTCTTCGCACTACTGCAGAAGAACGTCCTCGACCGGCGATCCTGGACCTCCCGGGAGCAGCTGCGCATCGGGATCGTGAGCTGGATCGAACGGACCTATCACCGCCGACGCCGACAGGCCGCTCTCGGGCGTTTGACGCCCATCGAATTCGAAGCCATCATGAACACGACTGTCGCACTGGCGGCGTGACTAGAAACTGTCACCTATCCGTGCAGCAGACCCGACCACCTTCAAATTTCAAGTTCTGCGGCCGGCCCAGCATTGAGTACATGAGGCTCTCTGGCAGATAGCCGGGAGTGCGGAGCCACGACCGAACTCGGTCCGCTTCCCCTGTTTCGGCCGCAATGCCGATGAGGCGGGCCTCAGCGTCGGCATAAATATGACCTTTGCGGAGGCCATGAGGTCCTGACATGAATCGTCCTATGGGAGACGATTGGGTAGACCCCGACATGGCCCAGTCTGTCAGCCGATCGTTCCCGTAGATCAAGTCGATGATGACGTTAAGTCCCTGCACTTCATGCCAAACCTCGGACACGGAGTTCGTCTGATGTCCCGGTTCTCCCGCTGCTGCCAAGGCCAGGTATCGGAAGAATCGCGAGACAAGTTGGGAGTTATGACGTACGTCTACCGGCACCAGTGTGCTGAGCACGGCTTCCGCACCGGCTCTCAGCAGGAGGTCGCCTGCATTCACGGCACCGGCTCCTCGAGGCGAGGTGTGGCACGCACTGAGCACAACCAGGGGTGGCATAGGGCCGAGGTCTTCGCCCAGACTCGGCTCATCACCGATCATTACACCCGCCAGGTTGGAGTCTTCGAGCGAGAAGCCATGGGCACTGAGAACGAGCACGTCTGGTCGGGCGTCGGCCACTGCACGCTTGAAGGTCTCCCGAGTGAGCGCTTCAACAGTGACGACCTCAATATTCACGTCGCTCGAGTTCATTTCTTGTTCTACCATTTTCCAAGCGCCACGAGACAGTTGGCCAACTGGGTCTTGATCTGAGATGCACTCAGCGATTAGAACTCGGAAGCCTTGTGACAGGTCACGAGGGATTTGAGGACTCAGCTCAAGCTGGAGAGCACGAGTCAGTGGGTTGACTGCGCGATAGCTGATCGGGATTCTCGTCGACAAGGGCGAGGTGTCTCCGGGCATCGTCAGCAGCCCAAGAGGAAAGTCCGTGAACGCGTCTATTGACGATGCGCATCGGATTGCAGCCACCAGCGGCTCGATCCAGATATGTTCTGAGGCCTTGTTGAGGCGAGCCATAATGCGGCGGACAGCTTTGGGATTCGCGGAATTTTTCCAATGTGTCTCTAGTTCGGTCAAACAATGGAACATTTCTGGCGTGAGAACGTCGTCAAGAACCAACCCCATCGAGTCGTCAGCGAGTGCGGCATGGGTTACGAGAATCGTGTTGACGTCAGGGTACTTATCTTCAAAGACCGCATCGAGGCTCTCCGCATGTGCGGCGGCAAGCTTCTTGTAGCGCGGAGATGTGCCACCGAGACTCAATGAGAGACGAACCCTTGTCGTGTTTGCTGCTCGACGGAAGGCAGCAGGGTATGCGTCTGCAGCTGAGGTTTCGTCGTAGCCCCCGCGCTCGAGCGACACGAGCGTCTCAAGGAGAACGCGAGCATGCCTTACCTCGGCAGCGGAGTGGAACGGGCTCTGAAAGTCTGGGAGTTCTGTGAGCGGCGTACCCATCATCCGGCAAATTCGCTGCAGTGACAGGTGTGATCCATCAGGCGGTACCGGCCAGGACCAAAGCGGTGCCGTCGCATCAACCGTGATGCCAGGAATCTCATCCATAGCCCAGATCTTGGCGAGCCTGATCCAATGCTCGTTGAGCAACGACTGATTGAGATCCTCAAAATCTACCGGCGGGAGGAGGAACCTGAAGGTGGCATGCACTTCTTGAGCTAGCCGAAGTGAGGCGCTGGATGCGATTATGAGTGCGGGCTCGTATGGGGCGACGAGACGCTCCATCAAGTCAAGATTTTTTAGAAGATCCTCCGGAATCAAAGCGATCGCGTGCGAGCGAGAGCCATTCGTTTGGTCCCTGACGCCTTCAAGCGGTAGGTCAACCGTTTCGAAACGAGACTTTGGCAGGTGCATCGCGTACCAAATTCCGGGGAGAGCTGGTAGAAGGTCTTCATCGAAGGTTCCGAGCGGAAAGTCCTCGACGAAAGGGGACTGCTCCGTCAAAGCGTAAGCCTCAAGCGGGACCGCCACTACGTAAAGCGGTGCCGGATAGCTCAGGCGGCGTGGTTCACTGCCCCTTTGCTGACCACCAGTTTCGTCCATGGCGTCTCCCGTCCTGCAGGCCGTTCCCGTTCCGTCCGCACCTCTGGTACTTGAGTCCAGTGCTGTCCGACCTAGGTTATCGATCAATCGAGCTCATGGTGGTTGGCTACAAGTTGTTCTTGAGTATGCATCGCTCCTACTCGGGGCGGACAGCGCCCTTCTTACTGGAGGCATCCTTATTGAAGATGCGTTCGCACCTGACTGCAGTGAGCTCCTTTAGCTGGCGATCTAGGTTCACCTCGCCGCCAACCTTCTTGAGCCGTATCGAAAGCGCGAGCTGAGCTTAAATGACACGTTGCAGCCATCAAGACCAGAATCAGCCGTCAAGCCCAGGGGGCGTCCGCTGTCGCCGCTACGATCAGCAGAAAGGTAGTGCAGCTTAGATGTGACGAGATCTGGCGCTGGCTGCTGAGCTTCTCTCGCTCACGAGTCGTAGCTTCGAAGCACAGGTAAATGGAGGCCGAGACAGAGTGACGGATATCGAGCTGCGATCGCTTGCCCCGGAGTACGACGAGGATTACCACAAGACCTACGTGGCCCGGCTCAACGCGGCCGTGGTCGATCCACGGAACAAGAACATCGCGCTCACCGGTCGCTACGGAGCCGGCAAGTCGAGCATCCTCGACAAGTTCATCACGGAGCAGGAGGAGCCTCAGTCTGAGAGCACCGAGGCGAAGGCTACCGAAGACAGGAGCCCCGCAAAGACGGCGAAGAAGAAGAACCCCAAAAAGCCTTCGCCCAAGAAGGTTCTGCGCATTAGCATTAACACGCTCGGGCCCGATAAGGACGAGGGCTTGACCAACAGGATCCAGAAGGAACTGGTCAAGCAGTTGGTCTACCGGGCGAATCCTGGTGAGGTCCGTCGTTCGGAGTTCTCGCGCACACCTGAGCTGTCGTGGTGGCGAACGATCTTTGAAGCGGTGTTGGCGACGACTATTGTCATCGGTCTGCTGTGGCTGTTCGGCGTGCGGCCTAGCGAGGAGTCATTCTGGACCGACGGTCTCTTGTGGCCAATGATCGTGTTCTCCGCTCTGGTGTTCACCGCACTCGTGTTCGTGCGACGGTACATCGGCAATCGTGTTGTGGCTCACGTATCGGCCGGAGGCGCGTCGATCTCCCTCGAAGGCAAGAGCGATTCGTTTTTCGACAAGTACCTAGATGAGTTGCTTGCATTCTTTGAAGCCACAGAGCCGGACATCGTTGTGTTCGAGGACCTTGATCGGTTCAATGATCCACAAATTTTCGACTCGCTACGCGAGTTGAACACTCTTGTCAATACCTCCGCGTACTGGAGGAAGCGCACGGACCGGCCGCTCAGGTTCGTCTACGCGATCAAGGACAGCCTGTTCGAGAAGTTCGGCGATGAGCAGCAGGAGAAGGACGAGGACGCTAAGAAGACCGAGGAAGGTGCGAGCACGTCCGACACGAAGAAGCCGGAGAAGAAGGACGCCGCGTCTGAAGCCGTGGAACGAGCGAACCGGACGAAGTTTTTCGAGATCGTCATTCCGGTGGTGCCGTTCCTGTCGCACAACAACGCGCGCGACCACTTCCTGACGGAACTCGAAAAGCTAGAGCTTCCCACGGGCGAGGGCATGGAGATCAGCCCTGGTCTCATCGACATCGTGGCGCGGCACACCACCGACATGCGCCTGATGATCAACATCGGCAATGAGTTTGTCGTCTATGCCGAGCGGTTACTGTGGGTCGATGGCACCAAGAGAAAGCGTGCGCCCGAGCTGACAGCGGATCTCCTGTTCGCTCTCGTTGTTTACAAGAACTTTCACCTTGCGGACTTTGAGTCCCTCCCTCATCGAGGTAGTGCTCTCGACATGCTGGATCAGAAGCGCCGAGATCTGGTGGATGCGGCACTCAAGACCCTGCAGACGGAACGCGGAGATCTTGCTCGGGGTGCAACCCGGCGGCAGAAGCAGCAGACTCTGGCAACTACGCTCGGAGCTCGGCTCACGGCGTTGCAGGCCACGACTGGTATGACGCTTCTTGCAGCAACAGTCGGTGATGTAGCGCTTGACGTTGACGCGGCAAATGATCGATCCTTCTGGCAGCCGATTGGGCAGGCGGGAGAGGTCGAGCTGAGATTCCGTCATCGCTCGGGCAACGGGGAGAACACGCGTCTGCGAGGTGCCAATCTCGCTGCGTTGTTTCCCGAGGTCGCTGACGCTGATAGCTGGGAAGACTCACCGTCGCGTACAGATGACGACAGGATCGCCGAGATCAACGCAGAGATCACGTCACTACCTCGTGCGAGCCTTGAAGACCTTGCGGCGAGCACGAAGTACAAGCTCAACGACAAGTCCTTTGCCATCCTTGCCAAGGACACGCTTCCGTCGCAGCTTGCGCTTGACCTCGTTAAGCAGGGGTACATCGATCGGTTCTATGCCGAATACTCGACCGTCTTCTACGGCAAGTTCTTGGGTGTCGACGTGGCGAACTTCTTCCGCAACAGCGTGTGGCCCAACGAGATGGACGTGCAGTTCAAGTTCACCCCAGAGGACGCACAGAATGTTCTGGTGCAAGCCCCGGCTGACTTCCTTCGCACGCGGGCCGCTCTCAACATCGACATCGTCAACCACCTCATGACCATCGAAGATCCGACGTCGAACGACCTCATCGATGTCCTGGCCCGGCCCGACAACGAGGACGGACAGCAGTTCCTTGTCACGTACTTCAACACGCCGAAGAGTCAGAGTGAGGCGCTTGTCGCGCGGCTGGCAGCCAAGCCATGGCCGGGCCTCTTCAAATTCATTGCCTCAGAGGGCGTGATCGATGCCGACGAGACGACGGTGACCCTGCTTGACGCCGCGTTACGGAACGCATCCAGCTTGGAGGCTTTCGAGCTCGATGCTGACGCGCGAGCACTCATTGAGCGCCTGCACACGGAGATCCCGACGTTCCGCGAGACCCCACGTGGTGCGTCTGCGAACATCCTCTTCGCCTTCCTGACGGCTGCATTGCCGACCGTCCCGAACATCCGAGTGCTCTCGCCGGAGCTTCAGGCGTTGGTGGTCGGCGAGAAGCGGTACGCGCTCGACGCCAACAACCTTCGCGCCGCTGCCGCTTTGTCAGAGGAGACGCCGATCTGGGCAGACAACCTCATCGCCAAGCTCGCGGTCTGGGCGTACTGCACCGAGAACATCGAGGACTATCTCGGGCTGGTCGAGAGTGATGAGCATACGACGGCAAGTTGCGAGTCTCCAGGGGTTCTGGCTCAGGTCGTCAACGCGCAGCACGAGGACTGGCCAGCCGATGCGCTGGAGGCATTCCTCGACGCCACCGCAGAGAGTGCAGCGCTACCTGACGTCAATGAGGTGGATCAGACTACATGGCCGACAGTCGTGGCTCGAATGTGCGTCGTCCCGAACTTCACGAACTTCGAGGCGTACGCAACCGAAATCGGTGTTGACGATGCACTTCAGGCGCTGTTCACGGACGACGATGGGAAGGTCGTCGACGTCGCTGACCTGGAGGATGCGACCACAGAGCAGCTTGCGCCCGTGATCCCGCTCCTCCTGAACGCACATGCGGTGCTTGAAGCGCGGCAGCGAGTGCTGCTGGCTAAGCAGCTCTTGGATGCGCCGAACGGTCCCGAGTTTGACCTCAGTGAAGTCGAAGCGACCCAGGACGATCTGCTGGCTGAACTGCTGCGAGAGCGTGTGGTCGACGACATCGAGGAGGCGTTCACCCACTTCGCTGGTGCCGGCTGGGATGCGATCGGCCCTGCGCTGCAGGTGTCGGCGGATGCTGCGACTTTCATCACTCCAGCTTTGGTTCAGGGTCGTGCCGCGGACGTCCTGCGCGAGAAGAGCGTTCCGGATGCAACAAAACTTGCACTTCTTGATCAGCTGGTCGAGTTCGCCCGCGCCGAGACTGAGTTCGCACCCGCAGCGGGTCAATCGTTCCTGGTCGCGGCTGCGCGGACCGCACGAACGCTGGGCGTCACGTTGTCGACGGAGGCACTCACTCTTCTCGCGCCTGCTGTCAGCAACCACGAGGATGTCGTGTGGCAACTGAAGGAGCAGGCTGGTTCGATCAGCGTGCAGACGGTCATGGGGATCCTCGGTTCGATGTCCGGCGACTTCGCCGGATTCGCAGGGGCTGCGGGTCAGGCGTTCGAGGTTGGCAATACGCAGTCCTTGAGAGCCGTTGTAGACCGGCTGAAGCTCGCCGGCGTCATCAAGCTGCAGCAGGGTGGACAGCCCAGAGATCGCTGGAAGCTGCGCATCGCTTAACCCCCTGCTACGGTCGCCACTACAAAGCTCGTCCTCGCTCTAGGCTCAGGTTCATGGAGCGGACCACATCGAGGGTCCGGATGAGATCAAGATACGTCGGGATCTCTCGGGATCGCGCAGGGCTTCGCAGGACGTCGGTCGGGATCATTCAGGATCTGACGGGATCTCTCGGGATACGACTACGTGTCGGACGCGCGCTGCCTAGGCAGTATGACAAGTATTCACTCGAGGCGGGCTATGCCCACCTGACAAGGACCGTCATGCCTAGCGATTGGATGTAAACCTGAGGTTCTGCGCCGTCGTTAGACGTCATTCGATAGGCCAGTCGCCGGGCAATCCAGTACTACAGCGAGCAGATAAACCCCAGAATCACGAGGGTCTTCGCCTCACCTGCCTTGCGAGCGCGCCACGTACAGGCTTGGAGTGTCGGGATAGTTCGCAAAAAACCTTGCGGGTACATTTGCGGGTACATTGGCCATTTTGACCCACTGTTCACACGACAAAGCCCTGATGAAAAATGCTTCTCATCAGGGCTTTTCGGTCGGGCTGACAGGATTTGAACCTGCGACCCCTTGACCCCCAGTCAAGTGCGCTACCAAACTGCGCCACAGCCCGTTGTTCACCGTGGTGACAACTCGAATAGCTTAGCGCATCCGGCGCCGCGAATGAAACCGAGCTGGCGCGCGGTGGCGACTTGGGTATTCTTGCGAACACAATCGACAGCAACACGAGGTTCGGGAGCAAGGATGGCCGAGGCAAAGTACGCAGAAGAGCGTCGGTCGGAGCTGCTGCGCATCCTCGCATCGGCGGGCCGAATCGACGCGGCCACGGTCGCAGCCGAGTTTGGCGTGACTTCTGAGACAGTGCGCAAGGACCTCATCGCGCTCGAAAACACGGGCCTACTGCGGCGAGTGCACGGCGGCGCAGTGCCGGCCGACTCGCACCTGTACGAGCCGACGCTCGAGGCGCGTATCGAGTTTTCGGCCGAGAAGCAGCGCATCGCGCACAAGGCGCTCGAGTACATCCCAAACGGCGGGGCGGCGCTCTTCGACGCAGGCACCACGACGCACCGGCTCGTGCAGCAACTCCCCCACTCGGCGAACTTCACGGCCTACGTCAACGCACTGCCGCTTGCGACGACACTCCTACGCCAGCCGCAGGTGCGCGTCGAACTCGTCGGCGGCATGATGCGCGCGGTCACCTCGGCCGCGGTCGGCGACCGCACGGTGCACGCGTTCGGCGGCATCAACGTCGGCGTTGCCTTCCTCGGCACGAACGGCATCCATCCTGAACGCGGGCTCACCACGCCGAACCCCGACGAGGCCGCAGTCAAGCACGCGATGCTTGCCTGCGCCGAGCAGCGCATCGTGCTCACCGACCACTCCAAATTCGGGCTCGTGCGCGGCGTACGCCACGCCGAACTCGCCGACATCGACATCATCATCACCGACCGCGACGTGCCCGCGGAGATGCACCGTGAACTCGACGCTGCGGGCGTGGAACTCGTTATCGCGTAAGCAGCTCGAGGTCGATCTCGGCCAGGCTCGCAACCACCTCGACGCCGAGCGCCTCGAACGCCTCGCGATCGGCAGCATCCGAGGGCACAGCGATCACGCGCATCCCCGCATCGCGACCCGCGGTCGCGCCACTGACCGAGTCCTCAACCACGACGCAGCGCGCGGGGTCGACGCCGAGCGCATTTGCGGCGGTCAGATACGGCTCGGGATGCGGCTTCGCACGCGACACCTCGTCACCGGCGACGGATGCGGCAAACGCAATTGGCGCAACTGCCAGCACGGGATCAATAAGCGGTCGATAGCTCGACGACACGAGCGCGCAGGGAACCCCCGCATCCGCCACCAGCCGCAGCAACTCGCGCGACCCCGGCAGCCAGTCCGGCCCCTCGGCGTGGTGTGCCGCCACTCGCTCGGTGAGCACCTGCGCAATCACCTCGGGGTCACCACGCACTCCAGCGGCCACCAACTCGCGCGCGGTGTTGATGAGCGGCGTGCCGAAGACCTCGCGCGCCTGCGCCGAAGTCCAGGTCACGCCGGCCTCGCGCGCGAGCTCCTGCTCGCACACCTCCCAGGCGTACTCAGAATCGATCAGCGTGCCGTCCATGTCCCAGCAGATCGCGGCGGGCAGGGTGGGTGCTCCGGTCATGCCAACTCCTCATTCCGTTGCGAATCCAACACAATCCAAAGATATCTGGGCAAGCCCCTTGCCAACAGTCCAACAATCTCCAATAATTCCAATTAAACCCAAACAAGCATCGGAGGGGCACGTGAGCGAGAACACCGCGCACCACATCGTCACCGTCACGCCAGCGCCGGCGATTGACTGGACGGTCACCGTCTCGAGCTTCGCGCTCGGCGCCGTGAACCGGGCGACCACCTCAACCCGCGAGGCCAGTGGCAAGGGCGTCAACGTCGCCTGGGCCCTGCACCGCGCGGGCGTTGCCAGCCAGGCCATCGTGCCCGCGGGCGGCAACACCGCTGAATTCATGGCCACCCAGTTCACCGCGGGCGGGCTCGGCCACGAGATCATCCCCATCGCCCGCGAGGTGCGCACGAACATCACGCTCATCTCCCCCGGCGAATCCACCAAGATCAACGAGCCGGGCACGCCGCTCGACGACGCCGAGTGGGCCAGCCTGAGCGCCGCCGTCGAGCTCGCCGCCAAGAACGCGAGCATCATCGCACTTTGCGGCAGCCTGCCCACCGGCGCCGAGCCGGATGTGTACGGCCGGCTCATCGAGTCGGTGCGGGCCCGCGCGCCCCACGTGCGCATCGCGCTCGACACCTCGGGTGAGCCGCTGAACCAGTCGGTCAGCGCCGGCCCCGACCTCATCAAGCCGAACGTCGACGAGCTCGCCGAACTCACGGGCCGCCCCCTGGGCAGCCTCGGCGAGGTGCGCGCGGCCGCCGACCACGCCCGCGAACTCGGCGCCGGCGCCGTGCTCGCCAGCCTCGGCGGCGACGGCTCGATGCTCGTCACTGCCGACGGCGCCTGGGTTGCCCGAGCCCACGACATCCCCGTCGTCAACACTGTCGGCGCGGGTGACGCGCTGCTCGCCGGCTTCCTTGCCGACGGCAACTTCGACTCCGAGAGCCTGCGCAACGCCGCGCTGTGGGCCTCGAGCGCCGTTGCCTCCCCCACCACGCTCTTCCCCGTGCGTGACGAGTTCGCGAGCCGCATCACCGTGTGCGACTTCGCGACCGAGTCCGCGCTCGCCAGCACCGCACTCTCGGAGCCCGCAGCTCCTCCCGCAACAACCCCTGTCAACTAAGGAGACGGAGAGATGACCGACCAGTACATCATCGCCGCAACCGGGTGCCCCACCGGTGTGGCACATACGTTCATGGCCGAAGAAGCCATCATCCAGGCCGCCAAGGCGCGCGGCATCGAGGTGAAGGTAGAAACCCACGGCCAGGCGGGCGTCGAGCACGCCCTCACCGCCGACGACATTCGCCGCGCCACCGCGGTCATCGTCGCGGCCGATAAGGACGTCCAGGCAGAACGATTCGTTGGCAAGCCCCTCGTGAACGTGTCGGTTGCCGCCGGCATCCACAAGGCTGATCAGCTCATCGACCAGGCCCTCGCAAAGGCCTCGGCCGGTGAGAGGGCCGCCGCTGGCGAAGGCGAGTCCGAGTCGGCGCTCGACGCGGATCTCCTCGACGTTAAGTCGATCGAGACCACCGGCACCGGCTGGCGCCGCGTCGGTCGCGACATCTATAAGAGCCTCATGAACGGTGTCTCGCACATGCTGCCGTTCGTCGTGGCCGGCGGTGTGCTTATCGCGGTGTCGTTCCTCTGGGGTATCTATTCGGCCGACCCCGAGAGCGACCAGTTCAACCAGTTCGCCGCCAACCTCAAGGAGATCGGCGGGATCGCCATGGGCCTCATGGTGCCCGTGCTGTCGGCGTTCATCTCTGACGCGATCGCGAAACGGCCAGGTTTGGTCGTCGGTTTCATCACCGGTCTCATCGCCTCGACCTACGGCACCGGCTTCCTCGGTGGTATCGTCACAGGCTTCCTCTCTGGTTACGGCATGCTGCTGCTCGACGCGGCGCTGAAGTGGACGCCGAAGTCGCTCAACGGTCTCAAGGCGATCTTCCTCTTCCCCGTCATCGGCACCGCCGTCTTCGGCCTCATCACGCTCGTCATCGCGACCCCCATGGCGAGCATCTCGACCAACCTCGAGAGCTGGCTCTCGTCGTTCCAGGACGCAAACCCGCTACTGCTCGGTCTCATCCTCGGCATCATGAGTGCGTTCGACATGGGTGGCCCCGTGAACAAGGCCGCCTACGTCACGGGCGTTGCCCTGCTCGGTGACGGCAACATCACCTTTATGGCCGCCGTCTCGGCCGCCTGCATCGCCCCGCCGCTCGTCACCGCGATCGCCGCCACCTTCTTCCCGAAGGGCTTCCAGCCCGCCGAGCGTCGCGCCGGATACGTGAACTACATTCTCGGCGCCACGCACATCACCGAAGGCGCGATCCCCTTCGCCGCGCGTAGCCCGCTCGTCGTCATCCCGATCCTCATGCTCTCGAGCTCCATCGCCGCGATCCTCTCGCTCCTCTGGGGCGCGGGTTCGCCCGCCCCGCACGGTGGCTTCCTCG
Organism: Gulosibacter sediminis; assembly: GCF_030011715.1. Taxonomy (NCBI): domain Bacteria; kingdom Bacillati; phylum Actinomycetota; class Actinomycetes; order Micrococcales; family Microbacteriaceae; genus Gulosibacter; species Gulosibacter sediminis. Next base: position 11,405 of record NZ_JASCYH010000028.1, read on the forward strand.
TACTGCCCGTCGTCACCAACCCACTGCTCTGGGTCGCTGCGATCCTCATCGGTTCGGTGGTTGGTGGCGTGATCTTCGGCCTCTACCGCACCGCGAGCGCCCGCCGCGCCGCCGCTCACGCTGCGTCCGAGCACGCTGACGTAGACGAGGCACCGGCAGCCCCGGCCGCCGAGACCCCGATCACTCCGGCTTCCGCCGCGGCACCCGGTGCTGGCACCGCCACGGCGACGGCCACCGCGACGCGCATCTTCGCTCCCGAGCACGTTCGCGTCGACGTCGACGCCTCGGGCCGCGACGGCCTCCTCCAGCAGGTGGCAGCGACGGCACAGCATCTCGGCATGACGACCGACCCGGATGCGGTGGTCGCCGGCATGCTCGAGCGCGAGGCGCAGAGCACCACGGCCCTCGCGCAGGGCGTGTCGATCCCCCACGTAAAGTCGCCGGCCGTCACCGAGGCCGCGATCCTCATCGTGCGCGGCGCGCAGCCGGTCACCTGGACCGACGGCGAGCTCGTCTCGACAGCCCTCGCGATCCTCGTGCCCGCTGCCGAGGCCGGCAGCACCCACCTCGAGCTGCTCGCCAAGGTCGCCCGCGGCCTCATGGACGACGAGTTCCGTGAGACGCTCATCTCGGGCAACGTCGACGCCATCTATCAGCGGGTCGACGCCCAGCTCAACAGCTAAATCAAAATAGCCGCGATGCGCTGGCTGCTTCGGGTTCTTCGAGCTCGAGCAGCCAGCGTTTTCGTTCGAGGCCACCCGCGTAACCGGTGAGCGAGCCGTTGGCGCCGACCACCCGATGGCAGGGGATGATCACGCCGATCGGGTTGTGGCCGACCGCCTGTCCAACCCGCTGCGCGAGCTTCCGGTTGCCGAGCGCATCCGCCAGCTCGCCATAGCTCGTCGTCTCGCCATGTGGAATCTCGCGGAGCATCGCCCAGCACCGCTCCGAGAACTCATCGCCAACTGGCGCGAGCGGCACCGTGAAGTCGCGCAGCTCACCCGCAAAATATCGGGCAAGCTCGTCACTGACATACCTCAGAAGCGCATCATCCTCAGCATCGACCTCGACCCCGAAGTCGGCTGCGTCGGGCAGGTAGCGCTGGTCGCTGAAGTAGCAGCCGCGCAGCGCCTGCCCCTCGGCGACGAGCACGAGGCAACCGAGTTGGGATTCAATGCGGGTGTGTCGCAGAGTCACGCGATGCCCAATCGCAGGCGTTCGCCACTGTGCAGGCGCGCGAGCTCGTCGACACCGATGCGCTCGAGCGAGTCGGTCAGCGACACCCCGAGCCGTTCGAACTCGTCGAGCTGCTCAACGTTGCTCGGCACCACGAGCACGTGCGCGCCCGCTGTGACGCCCGACGTCGCGCCGCTCACCGAGTCCTCGATGACGAGCGAGTCCTCGATCGCCACACCGAGCCGCGACGCCGCCGTGAGGTACGGCTCGGGCTCGGGTTTGTTCGCGTGCACCTCGTCACCGGCGACCGACTCCTGAAACGCGCCCTCGGGCGCGGCGGCGAGCACCGAGTCGATGACGCGGCGGAAACTCGCCGACACGATCGCGGCCGGCAGTTTCGCCTCGCCAATCGTGGCGAGCAGCGTCTCGACCCCGGGCATCCAGGTCACGCCGTGGCTGTGGTGCCCAACCATCACGTCGAGCAGCTCGGTCAGGGCCTCATCGGCGGTGAGCGGCAGGCCGAGCGCGCGCATCTCGGCGATCGTCACTACGAGCGGCTTGCCGATCGTCGATCGGGCGTCGTCCTCGGTCCAGCGCGACCCGTGGCGGTCAGCCATCGCGCGCTCCGAGGCGCTCCAGAGCGGCTCCGAGTCGACAAGAGTGCCGTCGAGGTCGAACAGGATAGCGGCGGGCAGCTGCGAAGTGGTCATACGGGTAATCTTGTCTGGTCATGTTGCAGACCACCTGGCAGGCGCGCGAGGCGGCACACCGCGAGCGCGCCGACGCCCTCACCGCCGACTATCGCGCTGCCCGCGATGCAGGCCGTAAGCACGCCATCGACGATTTCCTGTTCACGTACTACTCGTACAAGCCAGCGGTCCTTCGCCGCTGGCATCCCGGTGTCGGCGTCGCGCTCGAGGGCGCCGAGTCGTTCGCCGAGCGTCGCTGGTACCGGCAGGATGCGTCGGGCCGCGTCGAGGTCGATGCCGCGGCGTTCCTCGCGGCGAAGGGCGATCTCGTCGAGCGGATCCGGGCCCTCACCGCCTCGATCGCCGGCCGCGATGGCCAGTTCGGCTGCTTCGGCCTGCACGAGTGGGCGATGGTCTACCGCGATGACGAGCACCGGCATCCGATTCCCCTGCGCCTTGGCCAGCGGGGCACGGATGCCGTGGTCGAGTCGCACCGCATCACCTGCAGCCACTACGACGCCTACCGCTTCTTCACGCCCGACGCGAGGCCCCGCAACCTGCTCGCGCCGACGCGCGAGCGGCAGTGTGCGCTCGACCAGCCGGGCTGCCTGCACGCCAATATGGACGTCTACAAGTGGTGCGTCAAGCTCGGCCCGATCGTGCCCGGCGAACTACTGCTCGACGCGTTCGCCCTCGCGAAGGAGATCCGCTGGCTCGACATGGCGGCGTCGCCCTACGACGTGCGCGACTACGGCGTCGAGCCGGTCGAGATCGAGACCTCGGCGGGCAAGGCCGAGTACGTACGCCAGCAGCGCGCGTTTGCGGTGCGCTCTCAGCAACTGCGAGCGCGGCTGCTCGAGGTTATCGGCGCCGCCACATCGTCGTCAGCGGGCGAAACCCCTGCCGCAACCAAAACGGCGCCGACTCAGGGTTGAGCGCGCCGAAGTCGACGGCGAGCAGCTCGGCGCCGGCCGCGCGGGCGCGCGCGTCAAGTTCGCCGACGAGCGCCGCGCCGACGCCGCCCGCGCGCAGTCGTCTCGTGACGGCGGTGAACTGCACGTAGAGCTCCCGCTCGCGGCTCGTGCGCGGCGCGACGGTGCCCGGGGCGGCGAAGTTTGCGACGCCGGCGACGAGGCCGAAATACTCGGCGATGACAGCGAGCACCGGCACGTCGACGACCCTGCCCGCGTAGTCGAGGAGGTGCTCGCGCAACTGCGGATGCGCCCATGCGCCGGTCGCGGCGTCGGCGTCGGCCGCGTGGAGCTCCTCGAGCAATCCGGCGACGCCCGCCCGATCCTCGGCGGTCACCTCGCGGAGCTTGCGGCCCGGCTTCGACGCCCACGCCGACGGGCGCGGCTCGCCCTCAACGCGACGCACCGCGAACGTGCTCACGGGTGTGAAGCCGCGGGCCGCGAGCACCGCCGGGGCGCCCCGCAACGCGACGGGCAGCTCGAGCTGCAGCGGCACGCCGGTCGGCGCACCCGTCGCCCACGCATCAAGCAGCGCCGCGAGGTCGCCGCCCGCCGGCGCCTCGGGGTCCTCCCCCGAGGTGTCGGCGCCGCGCACCACAAGCTCATCGACGACGGGCGGGTTAAAGATCGACCAGGATGCGCCCGGATCGGGCCGCACCTCGCTCGCGACGCCGACCAGGCTGCCGGCCGCGTGCATCCGCTCGCCCTCGGGCCGAGTGTATGGCGCGAGTTCGGCGAAGGCGTGGATGCGCCAGTCATTCATGGCGGCGGTGGCGGCGTCGAGATTGGTCACTCGCTCGACGCTACACGCCGCCGAGTCACCTCGTTTGGTAGATGACCTCGCGGTACCGCGGACGGTACCCCATGCGCTCGTTGACCTCGATCATCCACGGGTTGACGTGCGAGTTCCACGTGGCGATGCGACGCATCGCCGGGAACTGCTCGGCGATGGTGCGGTGCGTCGCGAGCTTGAGCCCGAGACCGAGCCGGTGGCCCAGGTGCGCCTCGAACACGAGCGTGTTGCGCTGAAACGCGAGGTCGTCGCCGGGCTCGGTGCGCACCTCGACCTCGGAGTGGGCGGCGAGGCTGCCGTCGGGTGCCTGCGACACCGCGATGATGTTGAAGTAGCCCGAGGCCCTGCTGCGGGCCTCAACCTCGCGGATGCGCTCGGGCGTGTAGTCGGCGATCTCACCCACGACGTCCTCGTCGGGTTCGTCGAGCTCGAGCTGCGTGAGCAGCTTGCCGTACTGCTCGAGGTACTCGTCGGGCACACGGTTCGCCCAGATCAGCGTCGAGTAGCCGGCGCTGCGCGCATCCACCTCGGCCTGCAGCTCGGCATAGCCGAGATCGAGGTTCTCTTGCAGCGGGAAATCAACGCTCGCCTCGCCGACGACCCAGTCGCCCTCCCAGGCGGCCCAGAACAGGTGGCGGTTGAACTCGCTGTCGGCAATCTCGGCGCGCAGCTGCGCCGCGGTCTGCACGACGCTGCCGCCAAACTGGGCGAGGTCGTGGGCGCCGCGAAACTCGGTGACGGCCGCGAGCGCGCGCTCGTCGTGGAGCAGAATTCGGGAAACAGTCAACGGTGACACTCGCCCAAGACTACTCGGGCGGGTGTCACCGTTCACAGCGGTACTTCGAGGCGCCTAGACCTCGAGCACGTCGCGGCGCACCGGCACGACGGCCGGGTGCACGTTGCCGAGCGCCTCGATAACTCGCACAACCTGCTTCGAATAGCCGAACTCGTTGTCATACCAGACGTAGAGCACGAGGTTCTTGCCGTTCGCGATGGTCGCGAGACCGTCGACGATGCCGGCGCGGTCGTGGCCGACGAAGTCGGTCGACACGACGTCCTTCGACTCGATGTAGTCGATCTGCTGGCGCAGCTCGGAGTGCAACGATACCTGGCGCAGGTAGTCATTGACCTGCTCCTTTGTCACCTCGGTCTCGAGCTCGAGGTTGAGCACGGCCATCGAGACGTCGGGGGTGGGGACGCGGATCGCGTTACCGGTGAGCTTGCCCGCGAACTCGGGCAGGGCCTTCGCGACGGCCTTCGCCGCACCGGTCTCGGTGAGCACCATGTTGAGCGTCGCGGCACGACCGCGGCGCGAACCCTTGTGGAAGTTGTCGATGAGGTTCTGGTCGTTCGTGAACGAGTGCACCGTCTCGACATGGCCGTGGTTGACGCCATACTTCTTGTCGAGCGCGTGCAGCACCGGCGTGATGCCGTTCGTCGTGCACGACGCAGCCGAGAGAATCTGCTCGTCATCGCGGATGTCCTTGTCGTTGATACCGAACACGACGTTGCGAATGTTGCCTTTACCCGGCGCGGTGAGCAGCACGCGGGCCACCCCCTTCGCCTGGAGGTGCTGGCCGAGGCCCTCCTCGTCGCGCCAACGACCGGTGTTGTCGACGACAATCGCGTCGTTGATACCGAACTGGGTGTAGTCAACGGCGGTCGGGTCGTTCGAGTAGATGACCTGGATCAGCGTGCCGTTGGCGAGGATCGTGTTGTTGTCGCGATCGACCCTAATCGTGCCCTTGAACGGGCCGTGCACCGAGTCGCGGCGAAGCAGCGAGGCGCGCTTCTCGAGGTCATCGTCGCCGTTCTTGCGCACGACCACGGCACGCAGGCGCAGGCCGGGCCCAGTCGTCGCCTGGTCGATGAGGATGCGCGCAAGGATGCGGCCGATGCGGCCGAAACCGTAAAGCACGACGTCGGTGCCGCCGTCGCCCTCGATCGCGGGCTGCACGTCGCGCAGCTGATCCGCGAGGAACGCATCCGCGTCGCCCGAGCCGGCCTCCTGGAACGCGACGCCGAGCGCGCCGAGGTCGACCGACGCGATGTGCAGGTTCATGCGCGTCAGCGCCTCGAGCAGCTGACGAGTCGTGCCGAGCTCGAGCGCCCCGCCACCGCTGTGGCGACGGCCGAAGCGGTGCGCCTTGATGACGTCGATCGCCGACAGGTTGATGAGTCGGCGGCCGTGGATCGAGGTGACGATATTCCGCTCGCGATACAGCTTCGAAATGAGCGGAATCAGCTGTTCCGCGGCGTCGAGGCGGTCAAACCAGAGACGCTGCTCAGCCAGGTGCACTTCGGTCATAGTGGGACGTCCTCCATTGGGTCCTATTGGGCGCGGGAGCGCGCAAGATGGGCCCTTTTAGGGTACCTGACGCCCTACTTGCGCTTGCGACGCTCCCGCACTCGCATGTTGATTTGAATCGGCGTGCCCACGAAGCCGAAAACTTCGCGCAACCGTCGCTGAATAAAGCGCCGATAGCCGGGGTCAAGGAACCCCGTCGTGAACAGCACAAACGTGGGCGGGCGCGTCTGCGCCTGCGTCGCGAACAGCACGCGCGGTTGCTTGCCACCGCGCAGCGGGTGCGGCAGCTCCTGCGTGAGCTCGGTGAGGAACGCGTTGAGCTTACCGGTGGGGATGCGGGTGTCCCACGACTCGAGCGCGACGGTCAGAGCCGGTACGAGCTTTTCGAGGTGCCGGCCGGTCTTCGCCGAGATGTTGACGCGGGGTGCCCAGGCGACGTGCTTGAGGTCCTGCTCGATCTCGCGTTCGAGCTGCCAGCGGCGCTCGTCATCGAGTTCGTCCCACTTGTTGAAGGCGAGCACGAGCGCGCGGCCCGACTGCAGCACCATGTCGACGATGCGCACATCCTGCACGCCGAGCGGCTCGGTCACGTCGAACACGACGACTGCCACTTCGGCCTTGTCAATCGCCGTCGCGGTTCGCAGCGAGGCGTAGAAGTCGGCGCCCTGTTGCAGGTGCACGCGCTTGCGGATACCCGCGGTGTCGACGAAGCGCCAGACTCGGCCGCCGATCTCGACCAGCGAGTCGACGGGGTCACGGGTAGTGCCGGCGAGGTCGTTGACGACGACGCGCTCCTCCCCCGCGGCCTTGTTGAGCAGGCTCGACTTGCCGACGTTCGGGCGGCCGACGATCGCAACGCGACGGGGCCCACCGACCTCCTGCTTCGCGACCTTCGACACTTCGGGCAGGATGCGCATGGCCTCGTCGAGCATGTCGGCGACGCCGCGACCGTGCAGCGCCGAGACCGGCCAGGGCTCGCCGAGGCCCAGGCCCCAGAGCGTGGCCGCGTTCGGCTCTTGCACCAGGTCATCGACCTTGTTGGCGAGCAGCAGCACGGGGCGGTCGCTCTTTCGGAGCAGCTTCACGACGTGCTCGTCGCTCGAGGTGGGGCCGACGTTCGAGTCGACGACGAACAGCACCGCGTCGGCGAGCTCGATGGCGATCTCGGCCTGCTCGGCAACCGACCGGTCGATGCCGCGCGCGTCGGGTTCCCAGCCGCCGGTGTCGACGAGAGTGAAGTGGCGGCCGCCCCATTCGGCGCGGTAGCTCACGCGGTCGCGGGTGACGCCCGGCACGTCCTCAACCACGGCTTCGCGGCGGCCGAGGATTCGGTTGACGAGCGCCGACTTGCCGACGTTCGGGCGGCCGACGACTGCGAGCACGGGCAGCGCCGGCATGAGGAAGGTGCCGTCATCGGCGAAGTCACCCTCGAGCACTTCGAGGTCATCATCGTCGAGGTTGTACTCGTCAAGGGCGCGGCGAAGCACCTCGGCGCGCTGCTCGGCAACGTCGTCCTCGATTTCTTCGAGGCGCTCGCCGAGGTCGCCCTCGTAGCCCTCCTCGAAGAGGTCGTCGCCCTCGATGAATTCGGGTTCGTACGGGGTGGTGTCGCTCACGAGCCGCTCCTTTCGCGGATCAACTCGAGCACGGCGTCGATCACCGCGTCAAGGTCGAGATGAGTGGAGTCGACGACGGTGACGCCGTCGGCTGCCGAAGTAAAGTTCACGACCTGCGAGTCGCGTGCGTCGCGCGCTGCCACGGTTGCGGCGACGGCCGCCGCGTCGTCGCCCGCGAGCTCGGCCTGGCGACGGCGGATGCGCTCGGCCTCGTCGGCGGTGAGCAGAATGCGCACATTCGCATCGGGGGCGACCACGGTAGTGATGTCGCGGCCCTCGGCGACGATGCCCGCCGCAGCCGACCCGAAGAGCAACTTGCGGAACCGCTCGTTGACGGCCTCGCGCACGGGGATGAGGCGCGCGACCTTCGACACGTTGGCCGAGATCTCGGTGGTGCGGATGTCGCCCGTGATGTCGTCATCGCCCACGCGCACCCACGACTCGTCGGGGTCGAGCGAGAGGCGCCAGGCATCGAGAAATGCGGGCATGAGCGCGATGATGGCCCGGGCGTCGTCGAGGTCGGCGCCGCGCTGCAGCCCGAACCACGTGATGGCCCGATACACCGAACCGGTGTCGAGCAACTGCCAGCCGAGGCGGCGTGCGACCTCGCGCGACACCGTCGACTTGCCGGAGCCCGCGGGCCCGTCGATTGCTACTACCGTTGCCGTCACTCCGCTAGCCTCCATCCGCGCGCTTCAAGTTCTTCCGTGAGTCGAGTGTGCACCTCGGGCAGCACCTCGATCTGCACCAGGCCGAGGTTCGCCCCCGGCGAATGCTCGAGGACGAGCTCCTCGACGTTGATCTCGGCCTCGCCAATATCGTGGAACAGCTGCGCGAGCTGGCCCGGGCGGTCGTCCACGAGCACCGTGAGCCGAGCGAAGGTGCGGCGGCTGCCGTGCTTGCCCGGAATTTTCGCGACACCCTCGTTGCCGGCACGCATGTGCTCGGCCACGGCCTTCCGCGCGCCCGGCATCGACACATCGTCGAGGGCTTCGGCGAGCTCGCCCGCATCGGCCGCGACCTGGCGCAGGATCTTGGCTACCCGGGGCCCGTTCGCCGCGAGAATCTGGTTCCAGAGCGTCGGGTCGCTCGCCGCGATGCGCGTCACGTCGCGCAGACCCCCTCCCGCGAGCGTGGCGGCGTCGGTGTCGTCGCGCAGAATCTGCTCGGCCATGATGCTCGAGACCAGCTGCGGCACGTGCGAGATCAGTGCAACCGCATTGTCGTGCTCTTCGGCGCTGAGTGACACCACGGTGCCGCCGAGGTCGAGCGCGAGGCCCTCGATCTCTTGCAGCGCGAACACGGTCGTTTGCTCGTGCGGCGCGATCACCCATGGGCGACCGACGAAGAGGTTCATGCGGCCGGCGAGCGGGCCACCGGTCTCGCGGCCCGCCATGGGGTGCGAGCCGAGGTAACGGCTCAGGTCGCCGCCGTGTTCGCGCACGTGCTCGAGCGGCGCAGTCTTGACGCTCGTCACATCGGTGACGATCGCGTCGGGCCAGGCCTCGAGCTGCTGCATGACGACGTGCCCGGCAACATCCGGCGGCACGCAGACGATGACGATCTGCGGCGTGTCCGCGGACGACGCCTCGGAGGCGTTTTTCGCTGGCGCGACGCGGCCGGCGCCGTAGTCGGCGGCGAGCCCCAGCGCGACGGGCGAGGCGTCCGAGAGCAGCACATCTACGCCCTTGGCGCTCAAACCGAGGCCCACCGAGGAGCCGAGCAGCCCAGTGCCGACTACAAGCACCGGCGAGTTCGTACGCGTCGGGGTCATTGGCGGGCCGCCCGCTTGGCAAGGCGCAGCAGCTTGCCGAGCTCGTCGCGCGAGAGCTCGCGCAGTTCGCCGGTCTTGAGCGTGCCGAGCTGAAGCGGGCCGAAGCTGCGGCGCACGAGCTCTTGCACCGGGTGGCCGACGGCGTCGAACATGCGGCGCACGATGCGGTTGCGGCCCGAGTGCAGGGTGACCTCGACGAGGGTCGTGCGCCCGCCTCCCGCGCGGTCGACGATGTGGCCCGCGTCGGCCTTAATGAAGCCGTCCTCAAGCTCGATACCGTCGAGCAGTTGCTTGAGCTTGCCGGGGGTGAACTTGCCGCGCACCTTCGCGACGTACGTCTTGGTCACACCGAACGAGGGATGCGCGAGCACATTCGCGAGTTCGCCGTCGTTCGTGAGAATCAACAGTCCGCTCGTCTCGCCGTCGAGCCGACCGACGTTGTAGACGCGCTCGGTGAACTGCTTCGCGAACTGGCGTAGGTCGGGGCGCCCCTGATCGTCGTGCATCGTCGAGACGACGCCGACGGGCTTGTTCAGCATGACGTAGCGGCGGCTCTGGTCGAACTGCACCGGGGTGCCGTTGACAATGACCTCGTCGCGCTCCGGGTCGATACGCGTGCCAAGTTCGGTAACTCGCTGACCGTTGACGCGCACCTTGCCCGCGGTGATGAGGTTTTCGGATGCGCGGCGCGATGCGACACCCGCGTTCGCGAGCGCCTTCTGCAGGCGCACGCCCTCGGTCGAGAGCTCTTCGCGCGGCGCGGCGGCCGCCTCGGGTCGGTGCTGCGGCTGGAACGGGATGTCGTCGAAGTCGGCGAGCGAATAACCGCCGCGGGGTCGCTCGTGCTTCGCCCGACGCACGGCGTCGCGTTCCTGCTCGCGCTCCTGGCGGCTGCGCTCGCGCTCGCCTCGGCGCTCGCGATCACGGTCGTAGTTATTCATGGAATCCATCCTGCCCGTCGTCGAGCAACGGGGAAATCTTGGGAAGCTCCTCAAGGGAGTTAATGCCGAGGTGCTGCAGCAGCAGCTCGGTCGTGCTGTAGAGCGTCGCCCCAGTCACCGGCTCGACGCCCGATTCTGTGATGAGGCCGCGGCTGACGAGGGTTCGCACCACGGAGTCGACGTTCACGGCTCGCACCTGGGCGACCTGCGAACGCGTCACGGGTTGGCGGTACGCGATCACCGTGAGGGTCTCGAGTGCCGCCTGTGACAGCCGCGACGGCTGCCGCACCGACACAAAGTCGCCCACGATCTCGTCGAAGTCCGAGCGCACGTACATACGCCAGCCTCCGCCGACCTCGCGCAGCTCGAAGCCTCGGCGCGCGCCGCCAGACTCTCCATCATAGTCTGCGACGAGCTCGTGCAGGGATTGCTGGACCGCCTTGACCGGCTGCGACACGGCTGCCGCGAGCGCGACGACCGGAATCGGCTCGTCGCTGACGAACAGCATCGCCTCGATCGCGCGCGTGAGGTCGACCTCGACGGGTTGGTCATTGGTCATAGTCGGCCCCCAGCGTGCTCAAGTCTTCGTCGTTCCAATCTTCGCCGCTCCAGCTCACCGTGAGCTCCCCGAGCGGCACCTCCTGGTGCAGTTCAACGGCGGCCCGGCGGAACAACTCGAGCACCGCGAGAAAGCGCGCGACCACGACGCCCGCGACATCCGCATCCGCCACGAGCTCGCGGAACGTCGCGGGCCCGCGATCGCGGAGCCGGCCGACGAGCAAGCTCGCCTGCTCGCGAATCGACACGAGCGGCGCGTGCAGGTGGTCGAGCCCGACCGTGGGGATCTCGCGCGGCGCAAAGACGATCGCGGCGATCGCGCCGAAGTCGTCGAGCGAGTGAGTCCACACGAGGTCGGGCACGCGATCGATGAACTTCTGCTCGAGCGGCACAGCGCGGGCCGTGCGGCGTTCTTCAACCTCGAAGTTGCCGCGGAACCACTCGGCGGCCTCCTTGAACGCGCGGTACTGCAACAGGCGCGCGAACAACAGGTCGCGCGCCTCGAGCACCGCGACATCTTCGGCGTCGACGTAGTCGCCTTGCGGCAGCAGGCTCACGAGCTTCATGTCGAGCAGCGTCGCGGCGACGACGATGAACTCGCTCGCGCGGTCGAGTTCTTCGGCGCGCTCGAGCTGGGCGACGAAGGAGATGAACTCGTCGGTCACCCGCGATAGCGAGATCTCGGTGATGTCGAGCTCGTGGCGGCCGATGAGCTGCAGCAGCAGGTCGAACGGCCCCTGAAACACGTCGAGGGCGACTCGAAAGTCGCCCTCCGTGGGTGCCTCGCTAGGCGGCTGCACCGCGGGCCACCAGCTCGCGGGCCAGCTGCTGGTAGGCCTTCGCCGCTGCGTGCTCGGGCGCGAACTCAACGATCGGCACGCCGGCAATCGATGCGTCGGGGAACTTCACGGTGCGACCGATGACGGTGTCGAACACCTTGTCGCCGAACACCTCGAAGACGCGGTCGAGCACCTCGCGCGAGTGCAGGGTGCGGCCGTCGAACATGGTCGGCAGGATGCCGTCGAGCTCGAGCGCCGGGTTGAGGCGCGAGCGCACCTTCTCGATCGTTTCGATGAGCAGGGCGACGCCGCGCAGCGCGAAGTACTCGCACTCGAGCGGAATCATCACGCCATGGCTCGCCGTGAGCGCGTTCACGGTGAGCAGGCCGAGCGAGGGCTGGCAGTCGATGAGCACGAGGTCGTAGTCGTCGGCGACCTTGCGGATGATCGACGCGAGGATCTGCTCGCGGGCGACCTCGGTGACGAGGTGCACCTCGGCGGCCGAGAGGTCGATGTTCGCGGGGATCACGTCGAGGCCCTCGAAGTGGGTCTTCGTGATCGCGGCGTGCGGGTCAGACTCGCGACCGATGAGCAGGTCGTAGATCGTCAGCGAGTTGTGCGTCGAGATGCCGAGGCCCGCCGAGAGCGCGCCCTGCGGGTCGAAGTCGATGCAGAGCACGCGCCGACCATACGACGCCAGCGACGCGGCGAGGTTGATCGAGGTCGTCGTCTTGCCGACGCCGCCCTTCTGGTTGCACATCGCGATGACGCGCGCGGGGCCGTGCTCGGGCAGCGGCTCGGGCTCGGGAAATTTGTTGTACTGCCGGGTCGACACGGCTTCGGCCGAGCGAGGCTGGCCGGGGGCACTGCCCTCGGCGGGTTCAGGCGCGGGGCCTGTGACCGGGCGCGGCTTCGTCTTGGGCTTCGACTTGAGCAGATCAGCCGGAACCTCGAGGCCCGGCAGCTCGGGCAGGTCGGCTTCGTTCATTGCAGACACAGTCGCCGCCTCCTTTTTCGACAGGTTGATCACGCGTTTTCAGATAGTAGCCACGCGCCCCGACACGCCGACCCTGCCTCGCCGGGTCACAGGCACTGCACCTCAAGTGCTAGTTGAACGTTAAAGATTGCTAGCGGGCGCGAGGATGCGCGAGCGCGTACATCTCGCGCAGCGCGTCGGCCGTGACCTTCGTGTAGATCTGCGTCGTCGACACCGAGGAGTGGCCGAGCAGCTCCTGCACGACGCGCACATCCGCCCCGCCCTGCATGAGGTGCGTCGCGAAGGAGTGGCGCAGCGTGTGCGGCGACACGTTCGTCGTGAGTTCGGCGCGCTCGGCGACGCGCTGCAGGATGTTCCAGGCGCTATTGCGTGAGAGCGGGCCGCCACGCACGCCGAGGAACAGCGCGGGCGAGCCCTTGCCCTTCGCCGCGAACCCCGGCCGGGCCCGCACGAGGTAGGCGTTCAGCGCATCCTGGGCGAAGGAGCCGAGCGGTACGATGCGCTGCTTGTCGCCCTTGCCCCGCACCCGCACCATGTCGCGGTCGATGACGTCGTCGACGGCGAGGCCGACCGCCTCCGAGATGCGGGCGCCCGAGGCGTAGAGCACCTCGAGCAGCGCCCGGTCGCGCAGCTGCTCGGGGGTGTCGCCGCCGGCGGCGTCGAGCAGTCGCTGCACCTCGTCGATCGTGAGCGCCTTCGGCAGGCGTTTTGGCAGTTTCGGGGCCTGGAGTTCGCTCGCGACGTCTTCGTCCACCAGGCCCTCGTCGTCGAGAAATCGGTGGAAACCGCGCACGCTCGAGGCGATGCGCGCGGCCGAGGAAGCCGCGAGATCCAAGCCGTCGGGGTCACGCAGCCACGCCATGAACTCACGGGTGTCGTTCGCGGTGATCTTCACCGGCTCGTCGATGCCGCGCTCGGCGAGAAACCCGACGTAGCGGTCGAGGTCGCGGCGGTAGGCGCCGAGCGAGTTCGCCGAGAGGCCGCGCTCGATCGTGAGGTGCCGAAGGTAGCGTTCGGCGAAGCGGTTCACGCGCGCCGTCCGCCCTCGAGGGCGCGCGGCGTCACCTCCGGGCCCGGCGAACGGGTCGGCCAGGGCGTTGCTGCGTCGCGCAGCGTCGACCAGTCGCGGCGGCGCGACTCGTTCGCGACGAGCAGCGCCTGCAGCAGCGCGGGATTGTGCAGGTCGCCGGCGAGGATCGCGTCAATCGCTTCATCGAGCGCGACCCAGCGCGTCTCGATGTCGGCCTCCTCAAGCGTGCGTTCAAACTCGAGCGGCGAGGCGCTGAGCCCGCGGGCGAGGAAGATGCGAATCGACTCGTTCGAGCCGCCCGGGCTGTTCCAGAAGTCGTGCAGCAGCCACCACTGCGAAGCCTCGAGCTGCGCCTCTTCGGCGAGCTCGCGCTGCGCGGCGACGAGCGGCGACTCCTCGGGGCCACCGTCAAGCAGGCCGGCCGGGATCTCCCAGTTGCGAGAGTGCACGGGGTGGCGATACTGCGAAATGAGCAGCACCTCGTCGTCTTCGTTGATCGCGAGCACCGCGACGGCCGAGGTGTGGTCGACGTACTCGCGATGCATCACGGCGTCGCCGTACTGCACCTCGTCGTCGACGAGGTTCCACACCCAACCCCGATGCACGAGTCGCTGCGACCGCAGCTCGTGCACCTCGGGTTCGTCGCGCAGGGTCACTCGGCGTCGTCCACTTCCACGAGGCGGCTCGCGGCCTCGCGCTCGATGGCGGCCTTGACGAGGCCGGCGAACAGCGGATGCGCGTGGTTGGGCCGCGACTTGAGCTCGGGGTGCGCCTGGGTCGCCACGTAGTACGGGTGCACGTCGGCGGGCAGCTCAACGAACTCGACGAGGTGGCCGTCGGGCGACGTGCCCGAGAAGACGAGCCCCGCGTCGGCGATTTGCTCGCGGTACTCGTTGTTCACCTCGTAGCGGTGGCGGTGGCGCTCTTCGACCTCGGTGGCACCGTAGACGCCCGAGACGATCGAGCCGGCCTGCAGGGCGGCCGGGTAGGCGCCGAGGCGCATGGTGCCGCCGAGGTCGCCGCCGTCGATGATGTCGACCTGCTCGGCCATCGTCGCGATGACGGGTGCCGGGGTTTCGGGGTCGAACTCGCTTGACGAAGCGCCAGCGATGCCGGCGACGTTGCGCGCATACTCGATCACCATGCACTGCAGGCCAAGGCAGAGGCCGAGGGTCGGGATGCGGTTCTCGCGGGCGAAGCGCAGGGCGCCGAGCTTGCCCTCGATGCCGCGCACGCCGAAGCCGCCGGGCACGCAGATGCCGTCGAGGTCGGAGAGCGCTGCCGCGGCACCCTCGGGCGTCTCGCAAGTGTCCGAGGGAACCCAGCGCAGTTCGACGCGCGCGTCATTCGTGAAACCGCCGGCCTTGAGCGCCTCCGAGACCGAGAGGTACGCGTCGGGCAGGTCAATGTACTTGCCGACGAGGCCGATCGTGACGGTGCGCTTCGGGTTGTGCACGACGTCGAGCAGTCGCTCCCAGTCGTCGAACTCGAAGGCGTCCTCGACCGGTAGCTTGAGCTGCTCGATAATGTAGTCGTCGAGACCCTGCTCGTGCAGCGTCGACGGAATCTCGTAGATCGACGGCAGGTCGGGGGTGTTCACGACTGCGCGCTCGTTGACGTCGCACATGAGCGCGATCTTCGAGCGGTTCGAGTCGGTGACGGGGCGGTCGCTGCGCAGCACGAGCGCATCCGGCTGAATACCGTACGAGCGCAGCGACGCGACCGAGTGCTGGGTCGGCTTCGTCTTCTGCTCGCCCGACGCACCCATGAACGGCACGAGCGAAACATGCACGAAGAACACGTTGTCGCGGCCGAGCTCGTGGCGAATCTGGCGGGCCGACTCGATGAATGGCAGCGACTCGATGTCGCCGATGGTGCCGCCAACCTCGGTGATGATCACGTCGGGGCGCGGCTCTTCTTCGGCCTGGAGGCGCATGCGGCGCTTGATCTCGTCGGTGATGTGCGGAATCACCTGCACCGTGTCGCCGAGGTACTCGCCGCGGCGCTCCTTCGCGATGACCGTCTGGTAGACCTGGCCGGTCGTGACGTTCGCGGCGGCGCTGAGGTTGACGTCGAGGAAGCGCTCATAGTGACCGATGTCGAGATCGGTCTCGGCACCGTCGTTCGTGACGAATACCTCGCCGTGCTGGAACGGGTTCATGGTGCCCGGGTCGACGTTGAGGTATGGGTCGAGCTTCTGCATGACGACGTGCAGGCCGCGGGCCGTCAGCAGATTGCCGAGGCTGGCCGCCGTGAGGCCCTTACCGAGCGAGGAGACAACTCCTCCGGTGACGAAGATTTGCTTGACCGGAGTCTCGGACTTGGCGGGGTGCACAGTTGCGTCGTTCACGGATTCTCAGCCTACCTCACGCGCCCCGCGGCGCAGCAGTTCTTCAGCGTGTGCCCGGCCGGTTTCCGACTCGGTCAGGCCTGACAGCAGGCGAGTCATCTCTTCGACCCGCCCGGGCGCGTCGAGCTCGCGGATGGACGAGGTCGTGACCTGCCCATCCGTCGCCTTCTCGATGCGCACGTGGTGATCGGCGAACGCAGCGACCTGCGCGAGGTGCGTCACGACAATCACCTGGCTCGTCGTCGCGAGCCGCTGCAGGCGTGCGCCGATCTCGAGCGCGGCGGCGCCACCGACGCCGGCGTCGACCTCGTCGAACACGAGTGTCGGCACGGGGCTCGCGGCCGCAAGCACAACTTCGAGCGCGAGCATGACGCGGCTCAGCTCGCCGCCCGAGGCACCAACCGCGAGCGGCGACGGCTTCGCGCCCGGATGCGGTGTCAGCAGAAACTGCACCTGGTCACGGCCGGTGCGGCGGATGCGCTCGCCCGGCGTCACGTCGACGTGCAGTCGCGCGTTTGGCATGGCGAGCGCGGCGAGTTCGCCGGTGGCGCCCTCGGCGAGCTCCTGGGCCGCGGCGGCACGAAGATTGCTCAGGCGCGTCGCGGCCTCATCGAGATCGGCGGCGAGGGCTTCGACCGTCTCGGCGAGCTGCGGGATGCGCGTATCGGCGCCCGTGAGCTCGAGCAAGCGCCGCCCCGCGTCGGCCGCGCGCTCCGCAATCTCGTCGAGTTCGCCGTCGTAGCGGCGCTTGAGGTCTTCGAGCGCGGCGAGGCGGTCGTTGAGCGAGTCGAGTTCGCCGACGCCGTCGGTGTCGAGGTCGGCAAGATACCCGCCGAGCTGCGCGGCGAGATCGTCGATCGTGTACTCGAGGTCGTTCGCGGCCTCGGCGACGGACTCGAGACTCGAGTCGCTCCGCAGCGCGCGGTCGACCGCGGTGCGCACCTCGCGGGCCCGATCGCGCAGCGAACCGGCCGGATGCTCGCCCGACA
Source organism: Gulosibacter sediminis (assembly GCF_030011715.1). NCBI lineage: Bacteria > Bacillati > Actinomycetota > Actinomycetes > Micrococcales > Microbacteriaceae > Gulosibacter > Gulosibacter sediminis. The sequence continues at coordinate 28,376 of NZ_JASCYH010000028.1, forward strand.
GCAGCTCGTGCGCGCCGCCGACGTCGCTGCGCAGCTGCTCGCGGTTGCTGAGTCGCTCGATGCGGCCGAGCAGTTCCTTGTCCTCGCCGGGCTGCGGCGCGACCGCGTCCACCGCATCCGCCAGCTTGCGCAGACCTTCGCGCTCGGCCTCGCGCTCCCCCGCCGAGGCACGGAGCGCATCAAGCTCCTGCTTCCGTTCTCGCAGTTCGTCGTACAGCGCGGCGACGCGCTCGAGCGCATCCGCCACCTCGACCCCACCGAAGCGATCGAGGGCGGTGCGCTGCGCTTCCTCGCGCGTAAGCCGCAGCTGCTCGGACTGCCCGTGGACGGCGACGAGGTGCTCCCCCGCGCTCGCCAGCACGCTCGCTGGCACGGCGCGGCCACCGAGCCAGGCGCGCGAGCGACCCGACTTCGCGACCTGCCGCGCAAGCACGACCTCGGCGCGCGTCGCGTCGTCCTCGGTGAACGGCTCGGCGTCACCGCCGGCCTCAGCGACGAGCTCGGCGATGGGCCCGCTCGGATCGATGACGGCGTGACCCTCGACTACGGCCTTGTCAGCGTCGGCCCGCACCGCGTCGCTCGTGGCGCGGCCACCGAGCAACAGTCCGAGCGCTGTCACGACCATGGTCTTGCCCGCGCCGGTCTCGCCGGTGATCGCGGTGAAGCCGGGGCCGAGGGGCAGCCGCGCTTGATCGATGACGCCGAGCGAACGGATCTCGATGTCGTCGAGCATTAGCCCCGCCAGCCCACCGTCGGCAGCTGAAACTTCTTCACGAGTCGCGTCGTGAACGGCCCCGGGTGCAGGCGCGCGAGTCGCACCGGCTGCTCAGAGCGCGTGCCGGTCGCGCGCGAGCCCGCGGGCAGCTCGAGCCGGCGGCGGCCGTCGAGCCAGATAATCGCATCCGACCCCTCGGGGTGAATCTCGACGGCGAGCTCCGAATCGGGCGCGACGACGATGGGCTTCGTGAACAGTGCGTGCGCCGAAACCGGCACGAGCAGGAGCGCTTCGACGGCGGGCCAGACGATCGGCCCGCCCGCCGAGAACGAGTACGCGGTCGACCCGGTCGGGGTCGAGAACAGCACGCCGTCGCAGCCGAAGCTCGAGAGCGGCTCGCCGTCGACGTCGATGCCGACCGAGAGCATCCGCTGCCGGTTGCCCTTTTCGATCGAGGCCTCGTTGAGGGCCCAGCCGGTTTCGACCACGCCGTCGGGGCGGCGTACGTCGACGCGCAGTGCCATGCGCTCCTCGACCTCGTAGGCGCGGTCGATGGCGCGCTGCAGCACGAGCGGCAGCGACTCGCGTTCCGACTCGGCGAGGAAGCCGACGTGGCCAAGGTTGACGCCCAGCACGGGCACGTTCGCCTCGCGCGCGAGGTCGACACCGAGCAGGATCGTGCCGTCGCCGCCGAGCACCACGACGAGCTCACAGTCGGCGACCTCGCAGTCGACGCCGAGACGCTCAACCTGCTCGGGCAGCCCCTCGGTCTGGTGCTCACTGAGTTCACTGGCGAACGAGGCTTCGAGCACCGGCACGATATCGTGCGCCGCCAAGAACAACAGGGTGTTCAGGGTCGCGTCGATTGCCTCGTCGCGGGCAACGTGGCCCACCACAAGGATTCTGCGCACTTCGCCGGTCATAAGCCTCCCTCTCCTACCATCCTACGAATGCGCTCGGTGGGGTCGTGTTCAGGTACGAAGTCGGCTCGCAGCCAGAGCAGGTATTCGTGGTTGCCGTGCATGCCAGTAATCGGCGAGGGCGCGATGCCCGCGAGACCGAGTTCGAGCCCGGCCGCGTCGCGCACGACGTCGAGCGCCGCGTCGGCGGCGACCGCGGGGTCGGTCACGAGCCCGCCGCGCACGTGGCCCCGACCGACCTCGAACTGCGGCTTCAACAGCAGCACATAGTCGCGCGCCGCGGGTACGCTCGCGCGCAGCGCGGGCAGGACGTGCCGCAGCGAAATGAATGAGAGGTCACCGACGACGAGGTCGGGATGCACGCCCGGCGCGAGCTGCTCGAGCCGCTCGGCCGTGAGGTAGCGCGCGTTCTCGCCCTCAACGACCCGCACGCGGGTGTCGGCGCGGATGAGCGGGTCGAGCTGGTCGTGCCCGACGTCAAGCGCGATCACCTCTCGCGCGCCGTGGTGCAGTAGCACCTGGGTGAAACCGCCTGTGGAGGCCCCGACGTCGAGCGCCTCGCGCCCGGCGCAGTCGATGCCGAACGCCTCGAGCGCGGTGAGGAGTTTATGCGCGGCGCGGGACACCCACCGCTGCTCGCGCTGCACTTCGAGGATGGCCGCATCACCAACCTGCTGCGACGCCTTCGTGGCGGCGATGCCGTCGACGAAGACGAGGCCCGCGTCGACGAGGCGCGCCGCCTCGGTGCGGCTCTTCGCGAGCCCGCGCGCGGCGAGCGCTCGATCGAGACGATCAGTCATCGGCCTCGCCGACCGCATCCTGCGCGTCGAAGTCGTCGCGCGCACCGAGGTCGTCGAGCCCGTCGAGGTCGAGCCGCACGTTCGGGTCGTCGAGGGCGCGCTTGAGCGCGTCGAGCTGCTGTTGCAGGGCAGCGGCGTGCTCGCCGAGCGGAACGCCCTCGAGGTCTACCACTTCGACCAGTCCTGCGTGAGGTACTCGGGCACGCGCAGCGCGTAGATGAGCTTGTCGGAGTTCCAGATGGCGGCCGTCGCGGCGCGCAGCAGGTCGAGCTTGTGCTTGCCGCGCGACTTCACCTGCAGGTCGATACCGTCGAGCACGACGCGCTCGCCACCGACCTTCGCCTCAACGTACTCGGGCCGGGCGTTGACCTCGACCACGGGATACGGAGTGTCGAGGTCGCGCAGGTCACCCACAATGTAGTCGGGTCGCTCGTCGGGCCCCGCCGCAATGAGCTGCTTCGGGCCGTCGATGCCGGTGAGCACGAGCACCGACTTCATGTTCGAGCGGAAGGCGCCCTTGATGTCGGTGTCGAGCCGGTCGCCGATCATGATCGGCGACGTCGAGCCGAAGCGTTCGACGGCCGCTTCAAAGAGCGGCGTCTCGGGCTTGCCCGCGACGATCGGCAGCTTCTGCACGGCCGTGTGCACGGCGCTTACGAGTGTGCCGTTCCCGGGCGCGATGCCGCGCGCGACCGGGATCGTCCAGTCCTGGTTCGTCGCGATCCATGGAATGTCGCGCGTGAGCGCGAACGATGCCTCCGCGAGGTGCTGCCAGCCGACCTCGGGCGCGAAGCCCTGCAGCACCGCATCCGGCTGATCGTCCGCCGAACGGGTGGCACGGAATCCGGCCTTCTCGAGCTCGTGCACGATGCCCTCGCCGCCGATCACGAGCACGAGTGCGCCCGGCTCGGCGTGGTTCTTGAGCAGGTGCACGGCCGCCTGCGGGCTCGTCACGACGTCACTCGGGGTCGTGTTGAGGCCGAAGCCGGCGAGCTGCTCGGCCACCGCGATATCGGTGCGGCTCGCGTTGTTCGTGATGTAGCCGAGCCGGATGCCCCTGCTCGCGTACTCGTTGAGCGCGTCGACCGCGTGATCGATCGCGTGCGGGCCGCGATAGATGACGCCGTCGAGGTCGGAGAGGATCACGTCGACGCCGTCGACCGGCGCCGGCGTCGTGCGATTGCCGAACAGTGCCATCGAGTGCTCCTAGAGGTCGAACAGCGAGAGCTGCTCGTCGTCCTCGTCGTCCGACTTTTCAGTTTTGTCCGCCTTGGCGACCGGCTGCGCGGCGTCTGCCGACTGAACGTCAGCTTCATGCTCGGGCTCGGTTTCAGCCTCGACCTCCACCTCGACTGGAACCTCAAGCTCGGCTTCGATGGGAGCCTGAGCGTCCTCAGCCTCAACGACCTCAACCGCCTCGGCAACCTCTTCGACGATCTCCTCGGCTTCGACCTCGGTGGCCTCATCGATCTCGGCGAGGATCTCGGCGAACTCCGCCTCCACCTGCTCCGAAACGGATGCGCGAGTGAACTCGTCGTCGTCGAGAACGTCGGCAGCGACGGTAACGTCTTCTGCTGCCGACTCGTCGTCCGCGGGTTCCGCGCTAACAGCTTCAGCCGCAACAGCCGACTCGAGCTCGGCAGGTGCAGCCTCAGGTTCATCGGTGGCTTCGTCAAAGTCATCCGACGCGTCGTCGTCAGTAACCTCTTCGGTCACGTCAGAGTCGTCCGATTCGTCCGAGTCTTCGGCGGGCTCGTCTTCGACGTTGTCTGCCTCATCGGCGTCTTCCGAAGCGGCGTCTTCCGATTCTTCGGTCTCGTCGTCGGCGTCCTCCGGCCCCTCTGGCGGGATGTAGTCGGGGTTCGGCTCGGTGACGAATTCGACGGTCTCGAAGCCCTCCTGCGACTCGTCGAGGGCGTTCTGCGCGAGTTCGGCGGCACGCTCCCAGACGGCAGCCTCCTTGTCGCGACCGAGGTCGGTGAGCACGGCCGCGTACGCGCCAAACAACGCGGGGCTGTAGGAGAACGCCTTGGTGCGGTCGAGCTGCGGAATCTCGAGCTCGGCAAGCGCCAGCTCGGCGTTGCCCTGGTCGAGGCGCGCGCCTGACATCGCGATGGCGAGCTGCACCTTTCCGTTGGTGTCAAGCTTGCTCTCGTCGACCGAGCGACCAAGCTCGAGGGCGCGGTCGGGGCGGCCGAGGCCGCGCTCCGAGTCGACCATGAGCGCGATCTGGTCATCGCGACCCGAGATGCGACGGTAGGTACGCAGCTCGCGCAGGGCGAGCGCGTAGTCACCGGTGAGGTAGGCGGTGATCGCGAGCGTCTCGCGGACCATCGCGATACGACCGCCACGGCGGGATGCGCTGAGCGCGTGCTGGTGCGCAAGCTCGGGGTCGGTGTCGACGAGCGCCGACGCCATCACGAGGTGCTCGGCGACGAAGTCGGCCGTTTCCTTCGCGAGCGTCTTCAGCTCCATGCGCGCGACATCGTCGAGGTCGCGCGGCGAAACGGTGTCGGGAATCTCGGGGTCGGTGTGCTCGGCGCGGACCGCGCGGAGTTCCTCGGGACGCGACGGCTGTAGGCGCGCGCTGCCCTCGGGCTTCTGCCATTCGCCGCGGCGCTCGGGCCGGCCGCCGTCGCGACGGTCGCCGCCCCGGCTGTCATCACGATCGCGGCGCTGGTAACCCCCGCGCTCGCCATCGTTGCGGTCGCGACGCTGGTAGCCACCGCCACGGTTGTCACCGTCACGGCGCTGGTAGCCACCACGGTCACCGTCATTGCGATCACGACGCTGATAGCCGCCACGGTTGTCACCGTCACGCTTCTGGTAGCCGCCACGGTTGTCACCGTCACGCTTCTGGTAGCCGCCACGGTTGTCGCCATCACGACGCTGGTAACCACCGCGCTCACCGTCATTGCGGTCACGACGCTGGTAGCCGCCACGGTTGTCACCGTCACGCTTCTGGTAGCCGCCACGGTTGTCGCCATCACGACGCTGGTAACCACCGCGCTCGCCTTCGTTGCGGTCGCGACGCTGGTAACCACCGCGCTCGCCTTCGTTGCGGTCCCGACGCTGGTAGCCACCCCGCTCGCCGTCGCGCCTCTGGTAGCCACCACGCTCGCCGTCGTTACGGTCGCGTCGCTGGTAGCCGCCACGGTTGTCACCGTCGCGCTTTTGGTAGCCGCCACGCTCGCCATCATTGCGATCGCGTCGCTGGTAGCCGCCACGGTTGTCACCGTCGCGCTTTTGGTGGCCGCCACGCTCGCCATCATTGCGATCGCGACGCTGGTAACCGCCACGCTCGCCGTCGTTACGGTCGCGTCGCTGGTAACCGCCACGCTCGCCGTCGTTACGGTCGCGTCGCTGGTAGCCACCGCCGCGGTTGTCGTCGCGGCGCTGGTTGCCGCCTCGTGCTCCGCCGGAGGAATGCCGGTCTCGGTCGCGCCCTCGCTGATCTGCCATGCTCAATCCTCTCGTCGGTGCACTGTGGAATTAATCTGCGCAAGTCTAACGCGCGCACCTTCAGGCGCGCGCAGTACCCCGCAACAGAAAGTTGCGGAAAAAGAAAAAGAGGGGTCATTCCTAAAAGGAATGACCCCTCTTCATTAAGTTAAGTTCGGCGGTGTCCTACTCTCCCACAAGGTCCCCCTTGCAGTACCATCGGCGCAAAGACGCTTAGCTTCCGGGTTCGGAATGTAACCGGGCGTTTCCATCTCGCTAAAACCACCGAAA
>NZ_JASCYH010000029.1:0-34515 GCF_030011715.1 Gulosibacter sediminis
GTGGGGAGGGGATGAGGGACATCTCCCTCAACCCCTCCCCACGTCGGGAAATCCGACGCGTGACCGGGTTAGCTGGCGGAGGGGACCGAGTCGCCCGCGGGCTCGCTGTCGTCGGGCGGGAGGGCGCACCAGTTTTCGGCAACGAGACCCGCGACCAGCAGCGCGACGGCGCACACGAGCGACACGATTGCCAACGGCATCCCGGCGCCCACGACGGTGCGCGAGGCGAGCCACAACACCGTGGCCAAGCATCCGCCGGCGAAAATGCTGCCGCCGAGGCTCGACGCCTTCGCGAGCGCAAGCGCAAGCATCGCGCGCTGCGGATCGACCCGCTTACGCGACACCTCGCGCCACTCGGGGCGGTCGTCCTCGGCGTCATCGCGCCGACGGTCAGTCGAATCCTGCGCTTTGCGCAGCGCCTGCGTGTACCGGCGCACCGGCCACGCGAGCACGATCGTGACGATACCGATGAGCAGCAGCGTGATGCCGAACGGCAGCGACGGCACGATCGTCGCCGAGCCACCCGACGTGAGCCAGACCTGCAGGGCCCAGACCACGACGCCGGCGGCGACAAAGAGCAGCACGAGCCGCCAGGGGTTAGTGCGGGTCATCCGCGGTACCTCTCGACCCGGTCGGCGGCGTTCGCGAGCAGTTCGCGAATCGGCCCGCGGCCCGGCAGCGACGCCTCGGGTTCAATCTCGGCCCAGGGGGCAAGTACGAACGCGCGCTCGAACGCTCGCGGATGCGGCAGCTCGAGCGTCGCATCGTGTAGTTGCAGCCCACCGTGCTCGACGATGTCGAGGTCGAGCGTGCGGCTCCCCCACCGCTCGGCGCGCACTCGACCATGCCCGGTTTCGATCTGCTGCAACTGGTCGAGCAGCTCGTGCGGCTCGAGGCTCGTGTGCACCGCGATCACCGCGTTGAGATACGCCGGCGCCGACTCGTCGACGCCGTGCGTCGTGAGCGCGGGTGTCTCGTAGAGGCTCGAGCGCAGGTGCGGCCAGACGCCGTCAAGGGCCTCGATCTCTTCGAACGCGTCGCGGATCGTCGCCTCGCGGTCGCCCAGGTTCGAGCCGAGCGCGATGACCGCGCGGGCGCTTGGGCCGCGCGCCTCGATAGGCTGCGCGCCCTCGGGGCGGTACCGCAAAATCGAAATCATCACATCGTCGAAGCGCAGCTTCACCGGCGCCTGCGGCTTGTGCACCGTGATGCGCACCGCCTGGGGGCCTGGGAACGCGAACGTCACGGCCGCGAGCCGCTCGGCGAGGGTCTCGAGCAGGTCGACCGGCTCCTGCATCGCGACCTCGTAGAGCGCGCGCATGAGGTGGCCGTAGTGCACCGTCTGCTCGATCTCGTCGGATGCGGCGGCCGCGCGCGTGTCGATCCAGACCTCGGCGTCGATGTAGAAGTCCTGGCCGTTCGCGCGTTCGTGCGCGAAGACGCCGTGACGGCCATGCACGTGCAGCCGGTCGATGACGATGCGGTCGAGCTCGGGGGCGGGCAGCGCCGGATGCGCGGCCGGGCCCGGCCGGTTCGGCGTGAGCTGGATCGCGGCCTCCGCCGGGTGGATGTGCGGAGTCGCGAATGCGGTGGGCGCATTCGCGGCCGGGGTGCTGGGAGTAGCTCCCCCGGTCGCCGCGTTCGCGGCCGACTCCTCGCGCGCATCCGGCGCAGCGGCCGAGGCCCGCGTCATGTCCGCGGCCGACTGTTGCTGCGCATCCCGGCCGAGGCCAGCATCCCGCTCAGTCACTGCTCGGCGCCTTGCTCGCGCAGGTCGGCACCGTTCTGCCAGGCCGAGACCGTGTCGATGGCGACTCGGGTCGCGGCGACGTTGTGCACCCGCACGCCCCACACGCCACGCTCGGCGCAGAGGGCCGACACGACCGCGGTCGGCAGGTCGCGGGCGGCGACGGGCGCCTCCGCCGGCAGCAGCTGTCCGATGAAGCGCTTGCGGCTCACCCCGACGAGCACCGGATGCCCGAGCCGCTGCAGTTCGTGCAGGTGGTTGAGCACTGCCCAGTTGTCGTCGTGGTCCTTGGCGAACCCGAGACCCGGGTCGAGAATGATGCGCTCGGGCGCGATGCCCGCCGCGACGGCGCGGTCGCGCATCTGCTGCAACTCAGCGAGCACCTCGGTGGCGGTGTCGTCGTAGTCAGCGAGGTCGTTCATGACGACGCTGTGCCCGCGCCAGTGGCTCAACACGAACCGCGCGCCGCGCTCGGCGACGACCTCGAGCATCCGCTCGTCGGCGCGTCCACCCGAGACGTCGTTGATGATGACGTCGCCCGCGTCGAGGCAGGCCGCGGCGGTGTCGGCGTACATCGTGTCGACCGAAACCGGGATGCCGTCGGCGATGAGCTGCTGCACGACCGGCAGCACGCGCGCGAGCTCTTCGTCCTGCGGCACGCGCTCGGCGCCGGGTCGGGTCGATTCGCCGCCGACATCGATGATCGTCGCGCCCTGCGCCACGAGCCGATAGGCGCGTTCGAGCGCGGATGCGGTGCGCGCGTCGGCGCTCTCGAAGTCGAGGGTGCCGCCGTCGCTGAACGAGTCGGGCGTGACGTTGAGCACGCCCATGATCTCGGTCGTGCTCGGGTCGATGGTGACTTCCGCGGACAGACGCAATTCGCTCATGTCGATATTGTCCCGCACTCTCTCGTGCGCCGCTTGGGTCGGTTTGGGCGTGTGGCGCGGCGTCCGCTGCCGGCGGCCGGGGGAACTCGGGCGACATCGGCGCACCGGTGGGCCCGCGGCCACATAGGATGCCGAAAAGACTCCCCAGTGAAAGGCCGCCATGTCGACGCAGACATCTCCCGAATCGTCGGGCCACTCCCCCCGCCGCGGCGCTGACGCCGGCGCGAGCAGCGCATCCGCGGGACTCATCGAGCGGCAGGGCATCGACGTCGTCGACCCGTCGCAGCGCACCGCGAAGCCGTCTGATCTGTTCTGGCCGTGGTTTGCCGCGAACGTGTCGGTGTTTGGCATGTCGTACGGCTCGTTCATTCTCGGCTTCGGCATCTCGTTCTGGCAGGCAACGGCGGTTGCGATCATCGGTATCGTCGTGTCGTTCTTCCTCTGCGGCCTCATCGCGATCGCGGGCAAGCGCGGCTCGGCGCCGACCATGGTGCTCAGCCGCGCCGCGTTCGGCGTGCATGGACAGAAGGTGCCCGGCATCATCTCGTGGCTGACGTCGATCGGCTGGGAGACGTTCCTCGCGATCATGGCCGTGCTCGCGACGTCGACCGTGATCACACAGCTCGGCGGCGACGGCGGCGTGGTCGTGCAGATCATCGCGACCGTCGTGGTCGCGGCGCTGATCGTCGCCGCGTCGGTGCTCGGCTACCACGTGATCATGCGGCTGCAGTCGATCCTCACCTGGATCACCGGCGCCGTCACGATGCTCTACGCAATCCTCGCGTTCTCGCACATCGACTTTGCGGCCGTCTCAGCGCTCGAGGGCGGCAGCCTCGGCCAGGTCATCGGCGCACTCGTCATGGTGATGACCGGCTTCGGCCTCGGCTGGATCAACATCGCGGCCGACTGGTCGCGCTACCAGCGACGCGATACCCCCGACAGCAAGATCGTGTTCTGGAACACCTTCGGCGGCTCGGTCGCGCCCGTCGTGCTCGTCGTCTTCGGCGTGCTGCTCGCCGGCTCCGACCCCGCGCTCAACGAGGCGATCGCGGGCGACCCGATCGGCGCACTCGCGGCCATCCTGCCGACCTGGGTGCTCATCCCGTTCTTACTCACCGCCGTGCTCGCGCTCGTGTCGGGCGCCGTGCTCGGCATCTACTCGTCGGGGCTGACGCTGCTCAGCCTGGGCATCCGCATCCCCCGCCCCTCGGCCGCCGCGATCGACGGCGTGATTCTGACCGCAGGCACGATCTATGTCGTGTTCTTCGCGACCGACTTCCTCGGGCCGTTCCAGAGCTTCTTGATCACGCTCGGCGTGCCGCTGGCGTCGTGGGCGGGCATCCTCATTGCCGACATTCTGACGCGGCGCCGCGACTACGACGACGCCGCGCTGTTTGACGCGCGCGGCCGGTACGGCTCGTGGGACTGGCTGTCGATCGGCACGATGGTCGTCGCCTCGGTGATCGGCTGGGGCTTCGTCGTGAACTCGTTTGCCGAGGACGCCGCGTGGAACAACTGGCAGGGTTACCTGCTCTGGATGGTCGGCGGTCGCGATGGCGACTGGGCCTACGCCAACCTCGGGGTGTTTTTCGCGCTCGTGCTGTCGTTCGTGGTCGCGTGGGTTGGCCGTCGCGGCAAGATCCGCCGGCAGGAAGCGGATGCTGGCTGAGGCTTCGCGGGTGGGGAGGGCGTTGCCGCGTGGCCGCGCCCGCCTCGCAGGGTGTCCCCAATGTCCCACATCTGACGCGAAAAGTGGGACTTCGGGGACCCTTTGCGGTGGCCGCCCAAAGCGCGGCCGCGACCCACATCACAGAGTGTCGCCGAGATCCCACTTTCAACGCGAAAAGTGGGATGTCGGGGACACTAGGCGGCGGCCACCCTGGGCGTGATCACCGCTCGCGACGCAAAGTGAGTCGAAGTTACCGAAAAACGGCGCGAAAACCGCAAATTCGACTCACTTTGTGGAAGCCGAATGTGTCGCGGCTCGCATCACGATGCGCCCCATCCGCGGTTTTCTAGAACAGATGCAGTTCTCTAGAAAAGATGCGGTTGCGAGGGCGCCCGAACGCCGCGAATGCGGTCCTCGCGACGGTGCGGCCGTGGCGGATACGTGTGGTCGCGCCCGCAGCAACCCACAGGTACCCGTGGAGGGACTCTTCTGTGACAGGGTGTCCCCAATGTCCCACTTTCAACGCGAAAAGTGGGACGTTGGGGACACTAGGCGGTGGTCACCCAAAGCGGGGCGGCGACCCACGGCGCGGAGTATCGCCGATGTCCCACTTTCAACGCGAAAAGTGGGAGTTCGGGGACACTAGGCGCCGCAACAGTAAGAGCGGCGAGCGCCGCGGCTTCCTCAGCGCCGCGAGCGGCGCGCTCCCCTATTCGTCGCGGTCGGAGGCACCCAGGGCGATGAGGCGCAGCACCTCGGCCCGCGCATCCGGGTTGTTGAACGCGCCACGCGTCGCGAGCGTGACTGTCTCGGAGTCGCTCTGGCGCGGTCCGCGGTCGGCGACGCATCCCTGCCGCGCCTCGAGCACGGCGATCGCGCCGCGGGCGTCGAGACCGGTCATGATCGCGTCGACGAGATCGTCGCCGAGCCGCTCCTGCAGCGTCGGCGCGCTCGACAGCGTCTCGACGAGGTCGTACAGCCGGCCGAACCCGATGATCGAGTCGCCGGGCAGGTACGCGAGCTGCACCCAGCCATCAAATGGCAGCAGGTGGTGCTCGCACACCGAGCGAAAACGGATGTTCCGCAGCAACACCGGCTGCCCCGACTCCACGGCCTCGAGGCGGTCAACGGCCGGCGCCGCGTCGGGCTCGTCGAGCGAGATGCGCCCCTCGATCAGGGGCGCGACCGCGTCGACGCCAACTCCAGCAAACAGCTCGGCCGCCGCGGCCGCGACCCGCGCCGGCGTGCGCGCGAACTGCGCCGAATCGGGGTCGAGGCCGCAGGCGGCGAGCAACTCTCGCACGGCCGCCTGCGCGCGCTGCGCATCCACCGCCATCGTTACGACCAGGCGCCGGGGCGCGTCGGGCCCTCGGGGTTGTCGAGGCCCGAGCCGGGCTCGGGGCGGTCGAGGCCAGGATGCACGTCGGTCACGCCGGGCTTGTCGCCCCCGAATCCGGGCTGCGGCACGCCACCGGGATGCGCGCCACCGTCAGGCTCGCCGGCACCGCCGGGCGTGTGGCCGCCACCGGGCTGACCGGCCCCAGCACCAGGCGTACCCGCGCCAGGTCCATGGCCGCCATCAGGCCGGCCCGCGCCGGGCTGGCCAGCACCAGGCTGACCGGCACCCGGCACACCAGGCGCACCAGCCCCGTCACCGTGCCCAGCACCATCCTCGCCAGCACCAGTCGCGTGGCTCGAAGGCTCCTCTTCGCCGCTCGCGGGCAGGTGCGGCTTGAGCTGCACCGGCGGGCGCGAGCTCACGGGGCGCTCGGGGCTCGAGAGCCACTGCGCGCGTTCGGGCAGCTTGACGATGCCCGCGAAGATCTCGGCGAGGCGCTCGTGGCCGATCGTCTCGACGTCAAGCAGTTCGGCGGCGAGGCGGTCGAGCACGTCACGGTTGTTCGTGAGCACCCACCAGGCCTCCTGCTGCGCCTGCTCGAGGAGCCCCTGCACCTCGCGGTCGACGACGAGGGCGGTCGTGTCGGAGTAGGGCGCGCCCTGCGAGCGCGAGTACGGCGACTCGCCCTCGTTGTCGCCGAGCTTGATCGCACCGACGGTGTTCGACATGCCGTATTCGGTGACCATCTTGCGGGCCGTCTTCGTGGCCTTCTCGATGTCGTTGGATGCGCCGGTCGTCGGGTCGTGGAACACGAGCTCTTCGGCGATGCGGCCACCCATGGCGTAGGTGAGCTGGTCGAGCAGCTCGTTGCGGGTCACCGAGTACTTGTCTTCAAGCGGCACGACCATGGTGTAGCCGAGGGCGCGGCCGCGCGGCAAGATCGTGATCTTCGTTACCGGGTCGGTGTGGCGCAGGGCCGCGGCCGCGATCGCGTGGCCGCCCTCGTGGTACGCCGTGATCAGCTTTTCCTGGTCGTTCATGACACGGCTGCGACGCTGCGGGCCCGCGATCACGCGGTCGATCGCCTCGTCGATCGCGCGCGCGTCGACGATCTGCGCGCCGAGGCGGGCCGTGAGCAGCGCGGCCTCGTTGAGCACGTTCGCGAGGTCGGCACCGGTGAAGCCGGGGGTCTTGCGGGCGACGACCGAGAGGTCGACGTCCTTCGCGATCGGCTTGCCCTTCGAGTGCACCTCGAGGATCTTGCGGCGGCCCTCGAGGTCGGGGGCGTCGACGCCGATCTGGCGGTCGAAGCGGCCGGGGCGCAGCAGGGCCGGGTCGAGCACATCCGGGCGGTTCGTCGCCGCGATGAGAATGACGTTCGTCGTCGCGTCGAAGCCGTCCATCTCGACGAGCAACTGGTTGAGCGTCTGCTCGCGCTCGTCGTTGCCGCCGCCCATGCCGACGCCGCGCTGGCGGCCGACCGCGTCGATCTCGTCGATGAAGATGATGGCGGGGGCGTTCTGCTTCGCCTGCTCGAACAGGTCGCGCACGCGCGAGGCACCCACGCCGACGAACATCTCGACGAAGTCGGAACCCGAGATCGAGTAGAACGGCGTGCCCGCCTCACCCGCCACGGCCTTCGCGAGCAGCGTCTTACCCGTGCCGGGAGGGCCGTAGAGCAGCACACCCTTCGGAATCTTCGCGCCGACCGCGAGGAACTTGTCGGGCTCCTTCAGGAAGTCCTTGATCTCGGCGAGCTCCTCGAGCGCCTCGTTCGCGCCGGCAACGTCGGCAAAGGTGACCTGCGGGTCTTCCTTGCTGACGAGCTTCGCCTTCGACTTGCCGAACTTCATCATGCCGCCGGCGCCGCCGCCCTGCATGCTCGACAGCATCAGCCACACGAAGAAGCCAATGAGCACGAGCGGCAGCAGCAGCGAGAGCGCGGTGCTGAACCAGTTCGGGCCGGGCACCTCATCGTTGTAGTTCTCGGCGATGTTCGCGTCGTCGACCGCGCCGACGACGGCCTCGGCGCGCGCATCCACGAAGTAGAAGTGCGCCTGCTGGCCGTACTCCTCGTCGGCCTCGGCGAACTCGATGTTGACGCGGTTGTCACCCTGAACGATGGTGACGGTCTTGAGCTTGTCCTTCTTCAGGATCTCGAGACCCTGCTGCGTCGTGACCTCAGTGTTGCCCTGCTGGTTGATCAGGCTGAAGCCGATTCCGATCACGATCACCGCGAGCAGCACAATCGTGATCGGGCTCTTCAGGAGTTTCTTCAAGGTTTTCATGCGCGCGAGCGAACCCGCTGCCTTTCGTTCAGCGACGCCGGATGCCCGGCTCGGGAAGCGGGGCAGCAACACGCCCCTCCAGTTGCGGAAATCCTACTAGCGCCCACTTTGGCGCTGGCTGCCCGTTCGCCACCCGCGCACTCGACGTGCGGCGGGCCGGATGCGCGGGTCGAGCCCAGCGCCGGGAGGCCGGATGCCCGCGAAACTACGCGAGCGAAACCGAACGCGGGTCAATGCCAAACGAGTGCCGCAGCGCCGAGCGCGCGGCGTACCACCCGCCGAGCCCGTGCACCCCCGGCCCCGGTGCCGCCGCCGACGAAGCGAGGTAGATGCCTTCCCCTGGCGTGCGCCACGGATCGGGCGCGAGCACGGGCCGCGCGAGCAGCTGCGGCAGCTGCACCGCGCCCGAGCTGATATCGCCGCCGACATAGTTCGCGTTGTACTCGCCGAGCTCGGCCGCCGGCGTGCACTTCACCCCGACCACGCGGTCGCGCACCCCCGGCGCGAAGCGCTCGAGCTGCGCGAGCACGCGCTCGGTCACGTCGAGCGTCGAGCCGCGCGGCACGTGGGTGTAGCTCCAGACGGCGTTGAACTCGGCCGGGTTGCGGCCCGGGTCGAACTCGGTCGGCTGCGCGAGCAGCACATACGGATGCGCTGCGTGCCGGCCGCGCGCGACCATCCCCTCAGCCGCCGCGACCTCGGCGCGGGTGCCGCCGAGGTGCACCGTCGGGGCCTGTGCGATGCGCGGATCCGCCCAGGGAATCGGGCCGTCGAGCACGAGGTCGACCTTCGCCGCGGCGTTGCCGAAGCGGAACCGGTCGAGGGAGCGCAGGTACCTGCCTGGCAGCTTCGAGTGGGCGATCTCGGTGAGCGCGCGGGCAGAGGTGTCAAAGACGTGCACGTCGTAGTCGCCGAGCTCGGCGATGTCACGGATGCGCGTGCCGGTCTCGATCTGTCCGCCGTGCGCGAGCAGGTCGTCGGCGAGAGCCCGCGAAATCGTAGCCGAGCCGCCCACCGGCACGGGCCAGCCACCGGTGTGCCCCGCGACCGCGAGCACGAGACCGATCGCCGAGGTGGCGAGCGCCGGCATGCGCCCGATCGAGTGGGCCGCGACACCCGAGATGAGCGCGGGCGCGGCGACGTCGCGAAAGCCGAGGTTCCACAGCGGCGAGCCCTGTCGTAGCGCGGCGAGGCCGGTCAGCACGGTCGCGATGAGGTCGCGCGGTACCCGCACCATGCTGCCGCCGAGGGCGAAGTCGAAGACGCCGGCCGCGCGGTCGACGAGCGGCCGCATCAGTCGCCCGTACGCCACCCCGTCGATGCCAAGCTCGGCGACGGTGCGGTCGAGGTCGCGATACGCGATCGCGGCCTCGCGCCCCTCGAGCGGATGCGCGTACGACGCCTCGGGCACGACGAACTCGACCTTGTCGGCGAGCCGGAACTCGTGGAAGAACGGCGATGCGAACGCCATCGGGTGAATCGCCGAGCAGGTGTCGTGCACGACCCCGGGCATGACCGACTCGGCCGTGCGCGTGCCCCCGCCAATCGTGTCGGCCGCCTCGAACACGGTGACGGGAACGCCAGCCCTCGCGAGCGTTACGGCCGCCGCGAGCCCGTTCGGGCCCGAACCGATTACGGCGGCGGATCGGGCTGCACGAGTCATAGTCCCGAGGGTAGCCAGTCGCGGCCAGCGCGCCCACCGCCCGCCCGCGCAGCCTCCTGACAGGCAGGCGAACGCGGGCCGAGTAGCCTCGGCAGCATGAGTGAGCGCAGCGCGGCATCCTCCGAATCCAGCACGACCGAGGGGCCGAGCGGCATGGCCGAGCTCGACTTCAGCGCGGTGCGCGAGCAATACGAGCTGCGCGAGGAGTTCTCCCCCGAGCTCGAGCAGGCGGCCGCCGAGGCAAGCGACCGCCTCGCCGAGGGCCGCATTGACGCCCGCAAGCTCGCGCTCGTCACGATCGACCCGCCCGGGTCGAAGGATCTCGACCAGGCCGTGCGCATTCAGCGGGGCACCGAGGCCGGCCACGCCGGCTACACCCTCTTCTACGCGATCGCCGACGTCGGCGCGTTCGTCGCGCCCGGCAGCCCGCTCGATGCCGAGGCGCGCCAGCGCGGCGAGACCAAGTACCTGCCCGACGGCAACGTGCCGCTGTACCCACGCATCCTCTCCGAGCAGACCGTGAGCCTCGTCAAGGGCGAGGATCGCCCGGCCGTGCTCTGGCAGATCGAGACGAACGACCAGGGCGAGCTCACCCGCGCCCGGGTGCGGCGCGCGGCGGTGCACGTACGCGAACGCCTCGACTACCCGACGCTGCAGGCGCACTACGACCACGGCAAGCTGCTGCCCGAGCCCATCGAGCTGCTGCCCGAGTTTGGCGGGGTGCGCGAGGAGCGTGCCCGCGAGCGCGGCGCCGTCGAGCTGCAGCTGCCCGAGCAAGACCTCGTGCACGTCGACGGCAGCTGGCAGCTGCGCCTCGAGCCGCGCACCCAGATGGATGCTTGGAACGCGCACTGCTCACTCGCCACCGGCATCGCGGCCGCCCGCATCATGCTCGCCGGCGGCACGGGCCTGCTGCGTACGCTGCCCCAGCCCGACGACGAGACGGTGCAGCAGTTCCGTCAGGCCGCCCGAGCGCTCGGCGTCGATGCCGGCGACGAGCAGGCGCCCGGCGAGATCCTCGCGAGCCTCAAGCCCGACGACCCGAAGGCGCTCGCGCTCAACTCGGTGGCGACGAAGCTGCTGCGCGGCTCGGGCCACCTCGCATTTTCACCCGACAACCCGCCCGAGAACGACGGCGCGACTTGGCACGCCGGTGTCGCGAGCGAGTACGGGCACGCGACCGCGCCCATCCGCCGCCTCGGCGACCGCTTTGTGAGCGAGGTCGCCCTCGCCTTCGGCGGCGAGTGGGTCGCGCTCGACGGCAGCGCGCAGGTGAGCGGCGAGGTGCCCGCCGAGATTGCGGATGCGCTGCCCGATCTGCCCGGGCTGCTGCAGAACTCGGGCCGGGTCGCTGCGTCGGTTGAGAACGAGTGCATCAACCTCGCCGAGGCGGTCGCGCTGCAGGATGCGGTGGGCCAGGAGTTCGATGCCGGCCTGCTGCGCGCCGGCGACGGCGACCACCACGCCGAGGTCTTCGTCTACGAACCGCCGGTCATCGCGCAGTGCCGCGGCGACGTTCCGGCGGGCGAGCACGTGCGAGTGCGGCTCGTCGAGGCGAACCCGACAACCCGCAAGGTGCGCTTCGAATACCCCGCCTAGGCGTTGCGTTCCAACCACCAGGCATGGGTGTTGCGTTTAGCCCCAAAATCGCGCGAAATCGGGCGTCGAACGGGGCCAAACGCGACACCCATGGCTTGGGATGCGCGGGTCAGGACTCTGGGGAGAGCGCGGCCTTCGCCGCCTTGCGGGCCGCGACCCGAGCATCCGCGATGCCGAGGCGCCAGAGCAGCACGCCCGCGGCCACGAGCCCGCCGCCGTAAATCACGGCCCACCAGGGGAATCCCGGCACGGTCGGGTCTGCGCCGGCCGCCTCGAGGTCGGCGATCGGCGTCGGTGTGACGCGCTCGGCGGTGACGAGGATGCGGTGGGTGTTGATGCCGAGCGGCGTGCAGGTGACGAGCGTGACGAGGTCGTTGTCGGCCACCGAGCGCAGCGAGTCGGTGTCTTCGGGCGCGACGACCTTGGTCTCGATGACCTCGTAGGTGAGCACCTCGCCCATGACCTCGATGGTGAAGCGGTCGCCGATGTCGACCTGGTCGAGGTTCGAGAACATCGTCGCGTTGGCGAGGCCGCGGTGTGCGGTGATGACCGAGTGGGTGCCCATGCCGCCGACCGGCAGGCTCGAGCCCTCGAGGTGGCCGGCCCCCTCCATGAGCGTGTCGTCGCTCGTGCCGTGGTAGATCGGCAGGTCGAGGTCGATCGACGGAATCTTGATGCGAGCCATGAGGCCCGAGTCGTCGGTCGTGAGCATGTCGTCGTACGCAAGGGTGCCGCTGCCCGTGCCGGTGCCGGTCGGCACGTTCGCGCCAGCCTCGAGGTCGACGCCCGCGGTGAGCGCGTCGTTGTAGGAATGGGCGAGCGCGAGCTGGTCATCGGCGCTCGGGTCGGCGTGCTGCAGGCTCGTCTCGTAGTCGCGAATCAGCGTCGACTGGTTGTACGACGACAGCCACTGCGCCGCGTACGGGTAGATGAGCACGCTGAGGCCGATCACCGCGATGAGCACGATCGCGATCGACAGCACGCCGGGGCGCCAGCGAGGCGTGCGGGCCTCGGTGCCGGCCGGCTTTGCGGCGGTTGCGGTGGTGGTCACGCGGTGATCTTTCTCGAGTAAAGGGGTGTGCCCCGCGGGTCGACGTGCAAGGGGTACGTCGACCCGCGGGGCGGGTTCGGGATGAGCCTACTTCGCGGCGTTCGCGCGGCGGCGAGCCATCACGAGGCCGAGGGCGATCGCGAGCAGCGCGGCGCCACCGATGGCCATGAGCAGCTGGCCCTGGGCACCGGTCATCGGCAGCGAGGGAACCTCGGGCTGCGAGTTCTCGATCTGCGCGTCCCACTCGGCGTCGGCGGTGGTGCCGGCAACGACGGTCACGGGGAAGAGCGCGTTGTCACCCTCGGGCAGCACGTACCCGGCGGGAGCAGCGGTCTCCTTGAGCACGTAGCAGCGGGTGTCACTGAGGCTGCCGGTGTTCGTGTCGCTCACGAAGAGGCCGTCGATGCCCTCGACGAGGCCGTTCTCGTTCGAGGTGAACGAGGTGGCGCCGTTGATCGAGATCGCGTCGCCGGTCGGGGTTGCGGCCGAGCAGTCAGCGGCGTACGCGTCGGCGGCGGCGTAGACCTCGAAGGTCGCGCCCTGCAGCGCGGTGGCGGGGGTCACGTCGTTGATCTTCTGGATGCGCAGGTTGCCCCACTTGGTCACAACCTCGTTCGAGTCGACGCCGTCGGTCTGCTCGGGGTCGTTCACGAACACGGTCGCGTCGTTGACGATCTCGCCGTCGCCCACCGAGGTCACGGTGCCCTGGAAGGTGGTGACGATGTTCTGGCCCTCGAAGTCAGCGGCGAGGCGCTCGAGGCCCGAGGCGGTGAAGACGACCTGCACGGTGCTGCCGTTGACGACAACGTCGTAGTCGGTGCCGTCGACGAAGGTCACCGAACCGTCGGCGTTGGTCACCGAGGGCACGGCGAGCGAGCCGAGGCGGGCGTCGAGCGTGTCGCTCACGACGTACGAGGTGATGCTGCCGTTCGTGGCGACCGTCGGCACCTTGGTGGTGACGGGGAAGTTCACGGTCGAGCCGAGGCCGAGACCGCTCGGTGCCTCGACGTCCTTCGTGATGTCGGTGACACCGTTCTTCGGGTACGCGTGCACGTTGTAGAGCCAGCCGCCGTCGTAGGGCAGCGGCAGGGTCACGATGAACGGGGTCGCGTGGTCGACGACGCTCGCGGGCGCGTCGGTCTCGGTGACAACGTACGCGCCGAGCTCGAGGCCAGCGATGGTGGCGACGCCGCCGTTCGAGGTGACCACCTCGCCCGCCGAGGTGAGCGTGTAGCCGGTGACGGTGCCGTCGGTGTTCGGGGTGAGGCCGTCGAGCAGGGCCCAGTCGGCCTGGTCGGCGAGGTCGATCTCGTTGATCTTCTGGATGCTGAAGGTCACGCCGTCGACGCCGGCGCCGAACGCCGAGGTGTCGCCCGACGCATCCGGCGCAGCCGCCGTCTCGTCGTTCGTGCTCTGGTGCTCGTGCTTGTGGATCGTGAGCGAGCCAGTGCGGTCGAAGTCGATGTTGCCGTAGTCAACATCCTCAGCGGCCTGGGCAGCCGATGCGCCCAGGAGCGATGCCGCGCCGACCGCGAGCGCCGCGATGACCGAAGCCACCTTGCGCGAGCGGGAGTGATTCTTGATCATTCCGATTCCTTTCTTGGTCTGCGAGGCACCGCAGAGGTGTGTTTTCGGGCGCAGTTGGCACGCCCAAGTTGTGGGTGAGGTGGAGGAGTTGGGGTCTAGGAGGTCGCTCGGCGGCGCAGGGCGCGGATGCCGAAGACGAGGCCGACGAGGAGGAGCAGACCGCCGCCGCCGAAGAGGAAGGCGTCCTGGCCGAGCCCGCCGGTGAGCGGAATCTCGAGCCCGTCGCGCGGGTCGTTCGTGATGGCGCCGAGGTCGTACTCGAGCTGCTCGCCGTCACCGTTGCCGATCACGATCGTGTGCTCGGTCTCGTCGAGCAGGTACCCGGCTGGCGCCGCCGACTCGACGAGCGTGTACGTGCCCCACGAGAGCGACTGCAGCGAGAACTTGCCGGGCGCCGGGTCGCGATCGGGACCGGTGCACTCCGACGCGTCGGCCGCGTCGCAGTCGGTGATCGTCGTGACGGTGCCGTCGGGGCCGGTGAGGGTCCACTCCGAGCCGCCGAGCTCGTTGTCGTTGCCGTCGGCCTTGGTCCAGACGACCGAGCCGGGCTTGTCGGTGTTCACGAGCGTGCAGGTGACCGCCTTGTTCTCGGGCACCGTCACGTTGCCATCGGTGATGGTCGTGCTGGTGCCGTCGACCTCGCAGGTCATCGACGTGAGTTCATAGCCGGATGCGCTGGCATCGCCGCCGCGGAACAGCTCGGTGATCGCGTAGGTGCCGGCCGCGACTTCCTTCGTCTCGCCGCTCGTGTAGTTGAGCGTCGCGCCCGAGGTGGGTGCCGCGGTGAAGGTCCAGTCGTTCTCGACCGCGGGGGCGCCGTACTGCAGATTGAAGTCCTTGATGATCGTCAGCTGGGTCGGCTGCTCCTTGTTCACGAAGCCGCACTCCACCGAGTCGCCCGCCTTGACGCCCGGAACCGTGCCGGACTCGGCGTCGAACACGATCGGCTGCGACTTCGTGCCGTCGAGGCTCGTGATCACGCACTGGCCGCTGACGAACACATAGCCGTCCTGCTGCGTCTCGGTGACCGTGATCGTCGAGGTCGCCGTCGTCGAGCCGAGGCGGAGCTTCCAGTTCGTCGCGCCGCTCGAGTTCGTGTTCTGCGTCGTCGCCGTCGGGGTCAGCGTGCCGGTCGTCGGGCTGACCGTCATGGCCCAGCCCGAGGCGAGCGAGTCGTTCTCGCCGTTCGAGTCCTGCACCGTCTTCGTCACCTTGATCGCGGCGACGAGCGGCTTGTTCGTGATCGTGCAGACCACGGCGGCGCCGCCGCGGTTCGGGATCGTCACTGTGCCCTGCGCGGCATTGCCGGATGCGAGGGTCGCGCCGGTCTCGTCAACGCACTGGTAGCTGCTGGTGTAGTCCGCGAGCGTGGAGGCGGAACCCGAGGCCATCGACTCGGAGATCGCAACCACCTGGCCGGTCTGCACGGGGAACGGACCGACCTGAACATCCTGGATGCCCGTGGCTGAGCCGGTCGTCGGCGCGGTCGAGATGACCGAGCCGGTCTGGCTCGAGTCGCGCAGCGTCAGGTTGAACTGGTCGCTCGAGTCGGAGCGGCCGGCGACGTCCTTGAGCAGCGTGACCGTGGCCGGCGAGGCGCAGCTCGCGAGGTCGGTGCTCATCGAATTGCCGCTACCAAGGCCGGTTGTAATCGTCCGGATCCGGTTCCAGGTGGTCGGGTTGTACTGGTACGCCGAGGAGCCGTCGCCGAGCACGACGGTGCCGTCCTGGAGGAAGGCGATGCCGTTCACCCCACTCGGCGCGTTGTTGATCGTGCGCGTCGTCGTGTAGGTCGCCGAGATGTTGCGGCTTGAGCTGCCGGCGTTGATCGCGGCCTCAATGTCGCTGGCGCTGATCGAACCGATCGACAGCTGAATGTTGCCGTTATTGGCGACGAGACTTGCGCGGACACTATAGAGGTTGCCCGAGGCGTCGAAGGCAATGTCACCGTTGTAGCCGCTGTAGTTGTTCGACCAGGTCGGCCCGACGCCGGCACGGCCAATGTTGATGTGCTGGTTCGTGGTCGGGTTGTAGACATAGAGGCGCAGGTAGACCTGATTGCCCTGCGTTTCGTACGAACCGTAGACGTACATGCCGGTATTGAGGTCGACTGCACCGGCCACGAGGCTGTTCTCGCTCCCCGTCGCCGAGTTAGCACTGTTGGGGATCGACTCCCACGTTCCCGATTCTGAGGTCCAGCGCAACATGCGCACGATGTCCCTCGCGTTGTTCGTGCTGCTGCGTTCGTAGGCGTACATCGTTTCGCCGTTGGCACCAATGCCAATGCCATTGACGCTGGAGTTATTCGTGCCCCACCGGCCCTCGCTGGTAACAGTGGCAGGCGAGGTGTTGGCGTTGATCTTGCGAACCGTGCCGTTCGAGAGCACCGAGTAGAAGTATCCGTCGCCGCACTCAAGCGTCGGCACCGCCATGGGCGAGACGATCGCGTTCGGCGTCACCGCGTTGTTCGACTCCGTCGTGGCGTCGGTGCTCGCGGTGTCGTCTTCGGCGGGCGTGGTCTCGGTGGGCGCGGTCGTCGAGGTCTCTTCGGGTGCCGTCGTCGACTCGGTCGCGTCGCTCGTCTCGGTCGCGGCGGGCGTCGCCGTGGGCTCGTCGCCCGTGGCCGCGAAGGCGCCGGTGGCGGGGATGCCGAACAGCCCGCCGAGGAGCGTCGCAATGAGTGCAACGCGGAGGCCGCGGGTGGCGGTTGCTCGGCGGATCGTGGCGCGACGCTGCTGCATGCGGGAGTCCTTCTCGTCTCGTGGCTGGGTGAACCACTCGACCGCCAGGAGCGTGCGCAGGTGCGCCGCGGCGTCAGGCAAAAGGCCAGGTGATTCCCGACTTCAAGTTATGGGTTCGTTGCCTTTTGCACAGCCAAATCACAGACAGTTCAACCCCGCCTTTCATCGCCCGCGTACCCCCACGATCCCGGGCACGTACCCCCGCATCCCCCAATGCGTTTTCATGCGTACCCCCACACCGCCCCACGGCAACAGAACGCGTCACCCAACAGGTGTCGGGAGGGAGCGCCGCCTCCCCTCCGGTTAGTCGTGTGCCCTGCAATCGCGCGGAAACGGGGCGGTGCGGGTGACCTCGAACTGGGTCACCCGCACCGAATGCGAGAGGAATCGCCTATTTGTCGGCAGCCGTCGACCGCGGGAACGCATCCTGGCCGCCGCCACCACCTCGGGCGCCGGCGTCACCTATCGGCGTCACCCCAGAAGCGTCGCGATCGCCACCGCGAGGAACCGACCGCGTCGATTGCGAGGCGATGTCACTAGACTCCCCCGGCTCTGCGTCACGCCCCAGTAGCTGATTGCGGTGCGCGATCTCGAGTGCCTCGGCCCGCCCCGCGGCCCCGAGCTTGCGGTAAATGCTCTTGAGCTGCGAGCGCACCGTCGCGATCGTCACGTGCCGCTCGTTCGCCACCTCGGTGTTCTTGAAGCCCCGATCGAGCAGCTCGAGCACCTCGATCTCGCTGCGCGTCAGCGCGAAAGTCTCGTACCACTCGACGTGGTGCGCATCGCCGAGCGAGGCGCGCAGCACCGCGACAACCGCGTCGTCGAGCGGATCCTCAAGCTCAAGCATCGCCTCGACGCTCGCGCGGGGCAGGTAGCGCAGCGACCAGCGCAGCAGCGGCGCCGATTCGAACTCGCGCCACATCGCGTTGAGGCCGCGCACCGCCGGCGTCTCGCGCTGGAGGCGAAGCTGTGCGGCCGCATGCAGCACGCGCACGAGGATGCTGAAGCGCGGAATCTCGCCGAGGGTTTCGGGCTGAGCCCACGCGAGCGACGCCTCGAACTCGCCCTGCCACTGATCCCAGATCGTGCGCATCGTGTTTGCGAGGTAATCGTCGGCGTCGCGCACCCGCTCGACCAGCGCCGAGGCGGCCGTGCGATTGCCCTGGTTGAGATACACCGTGAGCGCGGCGAAGGCGCTCATCGTGCTGGGGTAGCCGTCGGCCCAGACCTCTTCGCTGTTCTTGAGCGCCTGCTGCACGTCGCGCTCGCTCAGGCTCTCAGGTGCAGCGGGGCCGCGCACGAGCATGTTGAACGTCTGTAACGAACTGGCGGCTGCCGCCGCGATGCGTACAAAGAACGGCGCATCGAGCACCTCGATGGCCTCGGCATCGCGACCTTCCTCAACGAGCCGCAGCGCGAGGGTGTGCCCCACGACGCCGTGCCCCGCAGGCAGCGCGTTTTCGCCGAGTTGCCGCAGGCCGAGGAAGTCCTCGACCGCGGCGAGCGAGTCTTCCCGTTGCGGATGCGCACGGTCTGACCTCGTGCCGTACCGCAGCGCCTGCTCGCCAAGGCGCAGCGCCGTCGTCATCTGGTCGGTCATGACGGCGACCCACAGCAGCAGGCCGAAGTGGCTCGCCGCGCGGGATCGCGCCGCCTGTTCGCTGCCCTGCAGCGCCTCGCCGAGGGGCCCGGCCGACAGCTCGAGCACATACGCGAGATAGCGCACGGTGCGCTCACGCTCGCCGAGGAACAGTGCCGTGTAGGCGAGCATGCTGGCGCGGTCGAGCTCGTCCTGCGGCGTGCGCGCGGTGCGGTCGCGCAGGGCGGCGTGCGCGGCGCGCGCCCTCGGCAGCAGTTCACGAATCGGCGTGCCGTTGGCCCACCGCACCTCGTTCTGCATGATCGTCAGGGCGGGCGACTCGTGCGGGTCGATCACCGCCTCGACAATGTACGAGGCCTGCACGTCGTCGATCACCTGCAGGATCTGCTGATAGTTGCCGGCGACGAGCGCGTCGGCCTCGGCGAGCCGACCGAGCGACATCAGGTAGTGCAGCTCGCCCGTAAGCCGGCCGTGGGCGCGCGCCGTGGCGAGCCCGCGCTCGAACATCGCCGTCTGCTCGTCGTCGGTGAGCTCGTGCAGCCACGCCTGCCAGACGTTCGCCGCCCACATGAGCCGCTCCTCGCCAAGCTCGAAGTCGATCGAGCGCTCGAGAAACGGCAGGTAGCGAAACCGGTGAAACATCTCGGCGAAGTCCGAGGCGGCGAGATCCTCATCATGTTGAAAGTGCGTCTGCAATTGGCTCGCCGAGAACGACCGCAGCGAGCGAGCGCCGTGGAGCACCTGCCAGATCTTGCCCGGGCGCGCGGCCACTCCCGCGGAGCGCCGGCCCGAACGCTCGAGCGCGAACACGAGTGGCGACGTCTCAGCGATGCGCCACGAGGCACCGAACTGCTGACCCAGCCGCACCTGCAACTGTCGGGTCACGAGCATCGGATGCCCGTACGTGCCCTCACCAACGCGGGTCGCGAGGGCGGGCTGCGCACGGCCGGTCGTGAGCTCGACGAGCTGCTCGACCTCGTCGTCGGTAAACGCGAGGTCGCGCTCGGCCAGGGCAATGACGTCGATGTCGTAGAGCTGCTCGAAAGGCGGGGTATCGACGCTCGTCATCACCACCCGCAGGCGCGGGTTCGCCTCGAGTGCGGCGAGGATGCGCGGCCACAGATTGTCGTCGACCGCGTTGACGAGCGAGTCGGCGACGAGCACGAGCGGCTCAGCCGCATCCACCTCATCTAGGTGACGCCGAAACTGCGCCCGGGTCACCGTCTCGACGATGCGGGTGGTCGGTTCGTGCTCGGCGAGGTGGGCGACACACTGTTCGAGCCACACCGTGGCTCCCCAACCAGGAAACACCGACACGACGGTGAGCTGCGGCAGTTCGTCCCAAATAGGTGCAAACCTCGTGCGAACGAGGGTGGGGACGGACTTCCAAATAGATGCGGGCAACTGGATCTCACGCTCATTTCGAGATGGGTGTCGCTCTTCACCTGCTTGGGCGCAGGTGTGCCATGTTTGCACCGCTTCCACGGCGCTGGGGTGTGACCGACTCGGATCGTGCGCGGTGTACCCACCGCGATACGACCGTAGGTTCGGCCTCCGACACGGCATGCTGAGGAGCGGCGAACCGCCGAGCTGCCGTATGGATCAGGTCGACGAGCGTTGCCGCTGAGCCGTCGTGCGCTGTTCCATCTTCACCAGTTATACCCCGGTTGACACGTATTTAAACAGCGTATTTCGGTGAATACTTTACATTTTCACCCTGCCGCGTATCCCCCCTGCATTTTTGTTCACCCCTATGACCTGCAGGGCGGGGGTCAGGCGTATTTCCTTGACCTGCAGGGCGGGGGTCAGCGGTCGGCAGCGGTCTGGCGGGGGTAGGAATCGGTCGCCCCGCCGCCACCCTCGTGCGGCAGCAGCCGCAGGCGATGGGATGCCTCGATCGCCTCGTCGCGGTTCGTCACCTCGAGCTTGCGGTACAGGCTCTTGAGCTGCGACCGCACGGTGTCGATTGAAACGTGTCGATGGGTCGCGATCTCGGTGTTCTTGAAGCCACGCACCAACAGGTGCAGCACCTCGGTCTCGCTGCGAGTGAGCTGCACCGGTGCCTGCCAGCGAACGTGCCGGGCATCGCCGCGCGCCTGTTCAAGGGCATCCCGCAACCCCGGCTCCAGCTCGGCGCCGAGCAGCGACAACTCATCGACCACGGCTTGCGGCACGTGCCGCAGCCCGAAGCGCAGCAGCGGCGGCGCTTCGACCAGTGCCCACGCGGCGCGCAGGTGTTGCGCCGCCTGCTGCGGCGGTCCCGTGCGCAGCGCTACCACGGCGAGCAGCACGCGGCCGAGCACGGCAATGCGCGGCAGCTCACCGAGCGTCTCGGGGGTGAGCTCGACCGTCGCGGCCACGAAGTCGCCGTTCCACATCGACCAGAGCGAGCGCACGATCCGCGCGAAGATGTCGTGTTGATCGGCGAGCCGTGCGACCAGCGCGGCGGCCGACTCGCGGTCGCCAAGGTTCGCGAATGCGCCAAACGCGGCGAAGGCGAGCATCGTGCTCGGCGCCGCGGCGCCCCAGAGCGCACCCGCCCGCTCGAGCGATTCGTGCACCTCGCGCGAGGTCAGCGCCTCGGGCTGGGCGATGCCGCGCACGAACAGCACCATGGTGTCCATCGACACGAGCGCCGCCGTCGCGACCCGCACGGCCATCGGCGCCGCGAGGTAGGCGATGGCCGCGGCATCCTGCCCCTCGTCGATGAGCCGCAGCGGCACCGCGTGGCCGAGCACACCCGCGCTGAGCGCCGGCGTGCTGCGCGCGCCGATCGCGCGCAGCCCAAAGAAGTCTTCGATGCTCGCGAGCGTGTCTCGGCGTTGCGCCTGCGAGCGGTCGGCGTCGCTGCCGTAGAGCAGGGTGTCACGGCCGAACTTCAGCGCAAGCTCGGGCTCGTCGTTGAGCATCGCCGCCCACACCAGCAGGCCGAGCTGGTTCGATGTCTGCGAACGAATCTCGCGCGGCGCCCGCTGCAGCGCCCGGCCGAGCGGGCCGTTGACGACGTCGCGGATGCGCGCGAGGTACCGCCGCGCGCGCGGCCGGTCGCCGAGGAACGTCGCGGAATACGCGAGCATGGTCGCCCGCGTCATCTGCTCGTGCAGGCCGCTCGTCGACGAAGCGAGCAGCGCCGCGTGTGCTCCCTCGAGCAGCTCACGCACGTCGCTCGGCGTCGCGCCATCGCTGATGCGCACCTCGGCTTGCAGGATCGCGAGCGACGGCGTGCGCCGGGGCACGACGGTGAGGTCACTCACGAGCGCCGCCGTGGCCGAGTCGAGCACCTGCATCAGCTGCTGGTAATTGTCGTCGACGTGACGGTCGGCTTCGTCAACCCGCTCGAGGCACAGCAGGTAGAACAGCTGATCGGTGAGGCGTCCGTGCCTCCGGGCGGTCTCGAGGGCGCGCAAATTATTGCTCGTGCGCTGCACCTCAGTGGTTTCGTACTGCACTTGTCGCCAGACCGACGGCACCCAGGCGATGCGCTCCTCGCCAAACTCGAAGTCGAGCACGCGCGTGAAGAACGGCTGGTGGCGAAACTGCTCAAAGGCCTCGGTATCGTCGACACAGCTGCAGTCGACCCGGCCCTGC
Source organism: Gulosibacter sediminis (assembly GCF_030011715.1). Lineage (NCBI taxonomy): Bacteria > Bacillati > Actinomycetota > Actinomycetes > Micrococcales > Microbacteriaceae > Gulosibacter > Gulosibacter sediminis. The sequence goes on from NZ_JASCYH010000029.1 coordinate 21,760, forward strand.
AGGTGCAGCTGCAGCTGCAGGGCCGAGAACGAGCGCAGTTCGCGGGCGATGCGCAGCACTCGCCAGAGGCAGCTGTCGCTCGGGGGCGCGATGTCGGTGTTGCGGCTCGTGAGCGCGAAGGCGTGTACCTCGGGAGGATGCTCGGAGGCGTCCCACATGCCGTTGAGCGAGCGAGTGAGGCGGTTGCGCAGCTGCCGCGCGATGATCGCCGGGTGCCCCTTCGAGCCGTCGCCGACGAGTTCGGCGAGGGCCCCGTGCCCCGGGCCGGCGACGAGCTCGACGTAGGCCTCGGTCTCGGACTTCGTAAACGCGAGCTGCCGCGACGAGAGCCGCAGCACCTCAATGTCCGAGAACGCGTCGAGCGGCGGCACGTCGATGCTCGTAATCACGACGTGCAGGGTCGGGTCGGCGCGTAGGTGCTCGGCGATCTTCGGCCAGAGCTCGTCGTGGACCGAGTTCACGAGGCCATCGGCGACGAGGATGCGCTGCTCGGCGTCGTCACGCGCGCCAAGCAGCCGCGCGAACTGCGTTCGGGTCACAGCCTGCTCGACTCTCGCCCCGGGCACGTTCGCGTCGACGTACTCGAGGCACTGCTGCAGCCACACCGAGCGACCCCAGCCGTGAAACGCGGTGAGCAGGGTGAGCTGAGGCAGATCGCGCCAAATGGGCGCGAAGCGGCCACGAACGAGCAATCGCTGTTCGCTCCACATCGATTCGGGCGAAACCACCTATTCGACACCCTCTCTACGAGCGTCGGGAGCCCGGCGCGAGGCCGCGCTGGCTGGAATTGCCCTCATTATGCCCCCGACCTCCGACATCGAACAGTGTGAAACGTCACGGGGTTACGGCGGTCTACTTGTCGGCGGCGACCTTTCTCGCGAACACTTCGGTGCCGGTGCCACCCGCCGGCGAAATCAGGCCGTGGGCGCGAGCCTCGGCGAGGGCGCCAGTGCGGTCGCTCACCCCGAGCTTGCGGTAGATGCTCTTGAGCTGCGTGCGCACCGTGCCGAAGGTGACGTGCCGGGCCTCCGCGATCTCCTGGTTCTTGAGGCCATGGCTCAGCAGGCGCACGACCTCAATCTCGCTGCGCGACAGCGCCGAGACCGTCTTCCACGAGATGTTCCGCTTGTCGCCGGCCGACTCCTCGAGCACGCGAGCGAGCCCCGAGGGCAGGTCGTCGCGCATCCCGAACAATTCGTCGAAGACGTCCTGCGGAATAAACCGCAGCGCGAAACGCACCAGCCTCGGCGCCTCGAACTCGCCCCAGGCGCTGCAGAGCTCCTGCACACAGCCCTGCGCATCCTCGAGCCGCAGTTGCGAGACCGCGACAAGCACGCGTTGCAGCACCGCGAATCGAGGCAGGCCTTCGAAGCCGGCGTGGCTCGCCTCGCCGAGCGATTCGACGAAGTTGCCGTTCCACTGGGCCCAGAGCATCCGTGTCAGCCGGGCGAATGGGTCGCGCGACTTCGCGATGCGCGCGACGATTTCGGTGCCCTCGTCTTGGCGATTGCGCGACGCGGCGGCCAGCAGCACGGCGAATGAGAGGTAGGTGCTCGGCACGCCCGTGCGCCAGAGTTCGGAGCTGCGTTCGATCGGCTGCAGCACGTCGCGCACCGAGAGCTCGGCCGGCGCGGCGAGCGCGCGCACAAGCAGGATGTGCGCGTCGATCGCCGAGCGCGAGGCGGTGCGGATGCGCAGGGCCTGCAGGGTCTGGAGGAAGTCAATCGCGGCCGCGTCGTCGCCCTCCTCGATGAAGCGCACCGAGACCGAGGCGCCGTACATACCGTCCTGATGCGGGCTGACGCTGCCGGCGAGCGAGCGCATGCCGACCGCATCCTCGAGGTTCGCAACGTCGCGCGTGCGGCCGACGTGCCCCATGTCGCCGGGGTTGCTCAGGCGCACCGCCTCGCGGGCGATGCGGAGCGCGCGGGCGAGGTCGTCGACCTGCATCGCGACCTTGACGAGCAGGGTGTGGTGCTCGGCCAGCCGCGAGCGCGTGCGGGTCGACATCTGGTCGAAGCGGCTGCGCAGGCCGCCGCTGAGTTCGGAGGCGTACTCGAGGTAGCGCAGCACGCGCGGCCGGTCGCCGACGAAGGCCGAGGTGTGCGCGAGCAGCGCGGTGCGCGCGAACTCGCTCTCGACATCCGCCGCCGTGACGGCGCGCAGGGCGTTGAGCGCCTGGTCGAGGGGTTCGCGCAGGTCGCGCTCGGCGAGGCCGCTGCGGATGCGAATGTCGGCCTGCAGCACCGCGAGCGCCGGGTGGATGTTGGCATGCAGCGTCGCGTCGCCGATGACCGCCGCTGTGACCGCGTCGAGCCCCGCGATGAAGTGCTGGTAGTTGTGCGTGACGATGCGGTTGGCCTCGTCGAAGCGCTCGAGCGCGACAAGATAATAGGTCTGCGCGACGATGCCGCCCGAGCGCCGAATGGTCGTGAGGCCCGTCTCGAGCTGCTCGCGCCGCACCTCCTCGGGCACCTCGGCGCCGACCTGCTGCCACGCGGCGTGCTGCCAGACGAGCAACTCGTCGCCGGTGTCGATGTCGTTCTCGACGGTGAAGAACGGGAAGTTGCGGAAGCGAATGAAGATCTCGTCGAGGTCGATGCCGTCGGCGAGTTCGCTGCCGTCGAGGTGCGTGTGCAGCTGCATTGCCGAGAACGCGCGCAGCTCCTTCACCCGCTGCAGGATCTGCCAGGTCTTGCTGAGCTTCGGCAGCGTCACCCCGACTGGTCGGCGAATGAGGTTGAGCGCGTGCACCTCCGGCGAGCTCTCGGCGATGCCCCAACCGAGGCGGTCCTGCTGGTCGAGGTGGGCGCGAAGGCGGCGCGAGATGAGTTCGATCATGCCGCGCAGCCCGTCGGACACCGCGATCGCGAGGGCCTCGTGGTTGCTGCCGGTCGTGAGCTCGACGTATTCGCGCACCTCGGTGCGGGTGAACGCGAGGTCGCGTTCGGTGAGCACGAGGTAGTCGAGGTGGTCGATCAGCTCGGCCCGGGGCACGTCGACGCTCGAAATGACGAGGCGAACCTGCGGGTTCTCGGCAAGCGCGTCGGTGATGACGGGCCAGAGCGCATCGTCGGCCGCGCTGAGCAGCGCGTCGGCAAGGATTACGCGGGGCTGTTCGCCCTGTGGCTGGCGCAGGAGTTCGACGAGCTGGGCGCGGGTGTAGGCCCATTCGGTGGCGACCTCTGGCTGTTCCTGGCGAATGTGCGCGTCGCACTGCTGAATCCAGGTAGTGCGACCCCAGCCGAGAAGGGTCGCCAGCACCGTAAGCTGTGGCAAGGCGTTCCAGATAGGAGCAAAACGTCGACGCACCAACTTGGTGGGTTCAAGCCACGATCGATTTTCAGGCATTCGCAATTCACGTCCCCGGAGGTGTCAGACCAGCGTTGGTCACCTCCTGCATCAGACCCGGAGCACACCGAGCCAACCGTCCTTGTTGAGTTCAAGCGCGAAGGCAAGTTTTCTCGGCTCGCCTACGTGACGAGTTCGTCAGCTGGGTGTTCTTCCCCCGTCGGGCCCTCGTCCAAGCCCATTACCACTATCTCCCCACCCCCTCGCGATATCTATGCATACGACATGTACTTCACCCCCGCCGATCACCCCACCGAAAGGCCTCATTTCACGATGAAGCCGCATATGATCCGAGCGGAACCCCCGATCAGCGCAGTGTTATTAATCGATTTAGTATGCATGTTTTAGTTCTTTATTCAGCACGCGCGCACAAACTAAAGAACGAACGGCGTTCAACGCTCCCGTCGCCGAGTTGTTGACGCCAGTCCAGAAACCACCCGCCGACCCCGGCGCCTACGCCAAGCAATGGAGCGCCAACGTTGTCCGTCCCCTTCTCCGGTCACCCGTCATGAGCATCCGTGACGCCGCGTCGGCGTTCTTCCATGACGGATTCGTCGCCGCAAAGCCCCGCCCCTTCGCAATCGCCACCCAGGGCGCGTTCGCGGTCGTGCTCCTCATCGCCGACATCGCGTACCTGCTCGACGGCGACTCGCACAACAGCGTCGTGTGCACGGCGGCCGGTGCCGTGGTGTTGGTGCTCGCGACCCTGCTCGCGACGTTCGAGTGGAGACTCCCGCAGGCCACCCGCAGCGTGCTCATCATCGCGCTACTCGACTTCGTCGCGCTCGGCCTGAGCCGGTTCGGCGCCCTGCCCGAGGGCGCCGCCCTGTCGCCGCTCGTATTCTTTCCAGCGACCTGGCTCGTGCTGACATACAGGTGGCGCGGCTTGTGGGCCTCACTCGTGCTGGTGATCTGCTCAATCACCATCCCATCGGTGTTCGCGTCGACCTTTGGCTTCGACACGGCGCAGCTCATCGTCGTGGCGGTGCTGCCAATCACCGTGGTGGTGGTCGGCGGCCTGCTGCTCGGCATGGATGCGCGCTTGCTCGCCCTACTCGCCGAACAGTCGCGCCTCACCGAGGAGAGCCAGCATTCGCGGGAGCTGCTGCACCGCACGCTGAACAACATCGACATCGCCGTCAACCTCATCGATGCCGACGGCGAGACGGTGGTACGCAACGAGGCGGGCAACCGGCTCATCAGGGAGTATGCGACGAACAGCGACGGCAGCCTGCGCGCGATCGCGAGCATCGGCGGCTACCTGCCCGACGGCGTGACGCCATACAAACTCAGCCAGAACCCCATCCGCCGGGCCATGCGCGGCGAGACCGTGCGCAACCAGCTCATTCTCGTCGGCGAGCCCAGCGGCCCACAGAAGGCGTTCTCGGTCAGCGCCTACCCGCTCAGCGATGCGGGGCAGCTGGAAGGGCACATCATTGTGGTCGCGGCCGATGTCACCGCCATGAAGCAGCTGCTGCGGCAGCGCGACGAGTTTGTCGCGGGGCTCTCGAGTGAGGTGCGGGCGCCGCTCAATTCGATTCTCGGCTACGTCGACATCACGCAGGACGAGGTCGAGCAGCTGCGCGAGGCCGCCGCGAACTTAACGCGCGACGAACTCACCGAGGCGGTGCACGAGACCCCCGTGCCGGGCTATCTCGACGTGGTGCAGCGCCAGGCCGAGCAGGTGCTCAAGCTCATCGATGACCTCCTGATCGAGCAGCAGGCGCGGCGCGGGGAACTCCATATCTCGCGCCGCGAGTTTGAGCTCGTCGGCTTCTCGCGACGCGTCATGGAGTCGCTGCGCACGGCCGCGGCACTTCGCGGCACGAAGCTGCGGCTGGTCGCGCCCGAGGAGTTGCTCGTCTTCGCCGACAAGCAGCGCATCGCGCAGGTGCTCGATGCGCTGCTCAGCAACGCGATCGCGTACGGCGGCGACAGGGGTCTCGCCGAGGTCGTGCTCGATACGAACCCGACGGGGGTGACCCTGCGTGTCATCGACCATGGGCCCGGCATGCCTCCCGACGAGGTGACGCAGCTGTTCACGCCATTCATCCGGGGCAGCCAGCCAGGTGACGACGCTGAGCGAAGTTCTGGCGTCGGCCTCTCAATCGTCGACCGGATCGTCACGGCACACGGCGGCACGATCCGCGCGACCTCCGAGGTCGGCGTCGGCACGACCATGACGGTCTGGCTGCCGCGAGCGCGGCCAGAGTCGACTAGCTAGCTTTGCCCGCCCACCGCGTACGCGGCCTGTCCGATGTGCTGCGCGGCATCGTCGATGATGCTCACGAGCCGGGCACCTCGGGTGACCGGTGGGGTCCAGTTCGTGTCGATGACGTCGTCAAGATCCGCGTCGCCGAGCGTGCCGAGGTAGGCGAGCAAGGCATCCGTCGTCGCGACGAAGTAGTCGAGTAGCGGCGCGGCGTCGTGCACGACGATGCTGCGCGCCTGCTCGGCGGTATGGCCGTAGCCGCTCGTATCGCCGAGTTCGCCGAGCGCGAGTTGCTCGCGGAACCGCGCCCAGACCTCATCCGTGCCCGCGAGGGGCGCGAGCTGCGCGTCGATCTCGCGGCCGGCGTGCCAGATGAGCCAGGCCGGCGAGTTATCGTGCCCGGCAGGATGCGAGTTGAGCACCTCGTCGGTGAGCTTCGCGCGGAGTACGAGCAGCGCATCGCGAGGTCGGGTGGCGAGGTCACGGAGTACGTCGATACCGTTCATGCGCGCCACCCTACTCCCGGTGCGCACGCGCTCGCTGACCGCCCCAAGCGCAACACCCATGGCTCGTGGGCGATGCGGGCGCGGATTAGCGGCGGCGGAGGCCCTTGAGGAGGCCGCGAATGCCCTTCGACTTCGACTTCGACTTCGGCTCGGCGGCGTCCTTGCGCTCGGCCTCGGCGGCCTGGGCGCGAGCGCGTCGCTGGATCCGCTTCTGGTCGCGCTCGAGGCGCGGCAAATCGAGGCGAATCACTTCGGAGATGCGGTCGGCCCGCTCCCCCGGCTCGTCGACGCCCACGGGCACCTGCGCGAACTCGGAGTCGAGGTTGAACTCGATGTTGCGCGCCACCTCGCGCCACGCGGCCTGCTGCGCGACCGAGACGAGCGTGTTCAGCGTGCCTTCATCGGTCGACCGGCGCCGGAGGTCGGCCGCGACGGTCTCGGCGTTCTCCTTGCGATGCTTGAGATTCGCGATGTCGCCGCGTCGATAGTCGTGCATCCCTGTCGACTTGAAGCCGAGGCTTCGGGCGCGCTTGATCATCTGATCGAGGTACGCCACCTCGTTGTCGCTCTCGTCGGCGAGGTCGGTGAGGATCTGCATCGCCTCGCGCAGGTAGCGCTTGCGCGAGAACTCCCCACCCGAACCGAGGATGTCCATGAGGATGTGGTTCTTCATCTCGAGCCGCGCCGCCGCCTGGGCGATCGTGATGCCTTCCTCGACCGAGGGGCCGCTGCTCGCGAGATCGCCTGCCGCGATCACCTTGTTCTTGCCGGATGCGGTGCTCGCCGGCGCCGACGGCGTTGCCGGTTCGGCAGGCTCGGCCGCTTCGGTTGGCTCAGCGGGCTCTGCGGGCTCTGCGGGCTCGGCTTGCTCGGCGGGCTCGGCGGCTTCGGCGGACTCGGCCACCTCCGCCGAATCGACCTGAGCCGCGGCCTCGGGGGCATCGCCAGCGGCGGGCGATTCCGCCGCATCCGTCGCCGGCGCGGGCGTCTCGACCGGCGCATCCGGGGTGGGCGCTTCGGTGGGCGCGCGACGCGTCAGCCGCTGCGGGTCGTCTGCGGTTGGCTCGGTCATGCGCACCCCCTCCTCAAGTACGAGTCCTAGTGTCCCTGATTTCCGCCCGCTTTGCCGCTTCCCGACGGTCGTCGTCATGCTGCGCTCCTCAGCACCGAGTGCGACAATCGCAGGGTTCCGTACGACGAAGGAGTCAGTCATGGCCGAGAACAAATCGGGTTTCAGCGAAGCCGAACGCGCCGCAATGAAGCAGCGCGCCGAGGAGCTCCGCGCGCAGAAGGGCGTGAAGGGCGCGGCGAAGCGCGAGCGCGAGTATCAGGCCTGCCTCGACGCGATCGACGCGCTGACCGGCGCCGACAAGCAGGTCGCCGAGCGGCTGCACGTCATCGTGAGCGAGGAGGCGCCCGAGCTCGACCCGAAGACCTGGTACGGCTTCCCGTCGTATGCCGACGACGGCGATGTGCTCGTGTTCCTGCAGCCGGCATCGAAGTTCAACACGCGCTACCCCACCATCGGGTTCCAGCAGAACGCCCAGCTCGACGTCGGCAAGTTCTGGCCGACCTCGTACGCGGCGCTCGAGATCGACGACGAGATCGAGCAGCAGCTGCGCGCCCTCATTCGCAAGGCCGTCGGCAAGTAGCCCGCCGCGAGCGTAGCTCGAGCCAAGCAGATGCGCGGCCCGGCACCCAGCGCTACCGGGCGTCGCGCGAGGTCGCGTTTACCGCATCCGAGCGTTCTTGCCCGGTGAGCTGAGCGATCGCAGCCATGATGCGCTCGGTCGCTTCGGTGCGGGCGCGGCCGCCGGGCAACTCGGCGAGGCCACTGAGGTCGAGGGGCGCACCGAAGCGCACCTCGACGCGCCGGCCGCGACCGAAGTGGCGAAAGGCGCGCATCCCCTCGGCCCCGATGATGCCGACCGGCACGACCTGCGCGTGCGTGTCGAGCGCCATCCAGGCGGCGCCGCTGTGGCCCTTGTGCAGGCGGCCATCACGCGAGCGCGTGCCCTCCGGAAACACGCAGAACGCACTGCCGGCCCGCAGGATGCGGCTGCCCGCGTCGAGCGCCGCCCGCGCGTCGCGCCCCGCGGCACGCACGACGGGCACGCCGCCGATCGAGGTGAAGAACCACCGGCCAAGCTTGCCCTTGAGGCCCGAGCCCGTGAACAGGGCCGACTTCGTCAAGAACTGCACGGGCCGCGGCGCCGACACCGGAATCAAGATCGTGTCCCACGCCGACTGATGATTGCTCGCGAGCAACACCGGCCCCTGCTTCGGCACGTTCCGGCGCCCGCGCACCCGCGGCCGATACACAAGCCACAGCAGCGGCCGCAGCACGGCCCGCCCGACGTAGTAGACGATGCCCGGCTTTCGGGCGGGTTCTGGCGCGGCGTCGGTGGTCACTCCTCGAGCGTACGCGCGGCCGAACTCAGCACCCGCACAACACGGACCACGACGACTGAGGTAAGCCTCACATTCCTAGCGATGATCAGGTATTTTTACGATAATTAGGGCATGAACAACGTCCGCGCCGCCCTCAGGTCCTATCCGCTCGTCGCCGCGACCATCGCGGTCGGCATCGTCGGCCTGACGCTGCTCGCGACCCCCGCGAGCAGCGTCGCACCGTCGCTCATCGGCGCCTACGCAATCGGAATCGCCGCGTGGGAGGCCGTCGGCATGGTCCGCGAGCTGCTGCGCGGCCACGCGGGCCTCGACATCCTCGCGGTCACCTCGATCACCGCGGCCGTGCTCGTGGGCGAGGTCTGGGCCGCGCTCATCGTCGTGCTCATGCTCACGGGCGGCGCCGCGCTCGAGGATTACGCCTCAAACCGCTCGAAGCGCGAGCTCACCGCACTACTGCAGCAGGCGCCGCAGACGGCGGTGCGCATCCACCCCGACGGCACCACCGAAGAACTCCCGGTTGACGCCATCAAGATCGACGACGAACTGCTCGTGCGCCCCGGCGCGCTCGTGCCGGTCGACGCCGCCCTGCTCGACGAGCGGGCCGTCTTCGACGAGTCCTCGCTCACCGGCGAGAGCCTGCCCGTCACTCGCGCGGCCCGCGAGCGCGTCTCGAGCGGCGCGGTCAACGGCTCGGTCGCGGTGCGGATGCGCGCGGTCGCCCTCGCGCGCGACAGCGAGTACCAGCAGATCGTGCGACTCGTCGAGGAGGCCTCACAGAGCAAGTCGAAGGTGGTGCGGCTCGCCGACCGCTACGCCGTGCCGTTCACGATCCTCGCGCTCGTCATCGCCGGCATCGCGTGGGCCGTCTCGGGCGACCCGGTGCGCTTCGCCGAGGTGCTCGTCGTCGCGACGCCCTGCCCGCTGCTCATCGCGGCGCCGGTCGCGTTCCTCGGCGGCATGAGCCGCGCCGCGCGCTTCGGCCTCATCGTCAAGGGCGGCGACACCCTCGAGCAGCTCGCCCGCGCGAAGTCCGTCGCCTTCGACAAGACGGGCACGCTCACGACCGGGCGCCCGTCGCTCGAGCGCATCGACGCGGCGCCCGGCTTCAGCGCCGACGACGTGCTGCGCCTCGCGGCATCGGCCGAGGTCTACTCGTCGCACGTGCTCGCGGGCGGCGTCATCGCCGCGGCCACCGAGCGCCGACTCGAGCTCGCGAACATCGCCCAGGCCGAGGAGGTCGCGACCAACGGCGTCGCCGCCACCCTCGCCGCGGATGCGCCGTGGCGCGGCACCGTGCGCGTCGGCAAGCCGGCATGGGTGCGCTCGTTCGCGCCCGCCCTCGAGAACGCGGCCCTCGACTCGGGCGAGCTCGCGATCTACGTCACTCTCGACGACGCGGTCGTCGGCACCCTCGTCATGCGCGATCAGGTGCGCCCCGAAGCGGCCGAGACCGTCGCGCGCCTCGCATCCCTCGGCATCGAGCGCGGGCTCATGGTGACCGGCGACGTCGCTGCCACGGCCGAGCCCATCGCCGCGAGCCTCGGCATCGACGAGGTGCACGCCGAGTGCCGGCCGCGCGACAAGGTCAAGATCGTCGCGGGCGTCACGCCCCGGCCGCTGATCATGGTCGGTGACGGTCTCAACGACGCCCCAGTGCTCGCGGCAGCCGACATCGGCTTCGCGATGGGCGCGCGCGGCGCGACCGCGGCGAGCGAGTCAGCGGATGTGGTGAACCGCTTCGACTCGCTGGCGGGTGTCGCACACGCGGTGCGCATCGGCCAGGACACCGTGCGGATCGCCCTGCAGAGCGTCTGGCTCGGCATCGTCATCAGCGTCGGGCTCATGCTCGTCGCCGCCTTCGGGTTCCTGCCCGCGCTCGCCGGCGCCTGGCTGCAGGAGCTAGTCGACCTCGTCGCAATTCTCGGGGCTCTGCGCGCCATCGGGCCGCGAAGCGAACGCGCAGGCCACTCCGCAAAGCCGCACGCCGCGACGGCAACCATGAGCGCTCCGGCCAACCATGCGCCGTCTACCGCCAATGAACAGCCCGAACGCTAATCCTTCGACCGGCCAACCACGGAAACAAAAAAGCCCCGGGTGTCGAACCCGGGGCATCTGTGGCTCCGACGGGCGTCGATCCCGTGACCTCTCGATTTTCAGTCGAACGCTCTACCAACTGAGCTACAGAGCCAAAGCAGCTTTCGCCGCTGAGAGAAACGCCCTCATCTTTCGACAAGGGCGCCGCTTCTCCGCGACCCTGACGGGACTTGAACCCGCGACCTCCGCCGTGACAGGGCGGCACGCTAACCAACTGCGCTACAGGGCCTCATATTGAATTATTTCAGACGGTTCAACCTAACAGCTTTTTCCCGGTGTCGCCACCGTGACCCCAACGGGATTCGAACCCGTGTTGCCGGCGTGAAAGGCCAGTGTCCTAGGCCACTAGACGATGGGGCCGAAGCTGTATCGGCATGACCGCCGAAGAAAGAGCCTAGTGCACATTCACGCACGAACGCAAATCGCGCTCTCCGAGCCACCACGAGCCTACGCCCGAGCCCCGCGCATCCGGCGAAGCAACACTCGCGCGAATACCCGAAACCCGCAGCCGAACCGCGAAAACACGCGCATGCAGGGTTACAAATTCGTCACATAGCCACTAATGTGGCGGATGTTAACCGTGTGACTTGAGTGATCCTCTGCGACAAATGCCTAGCTATGTGCATGACCACGCCCGCACCTGAACCGATTGCCCGCGCACTTCGCGCAGCAAACGAAAGGCACCAATGTTTTCGTCCAAGACCTCCCGCCGGGCCCCCCGTGCCCGCGCTGGCCGGTCAGGGCTGGTAACCGGCGCGGCCGCACTGCTCATCATCGGCCTCGTTGGCAACGGCGCGATCGCGGCCAACGCCAAGGACCTCGACGACTACGCAACCTGGGACGACGTTGTCGCCGCCCAGGACGACATCGACCAGCAGAACGCGCTGATCGACGAGATCAACGCCCAGATCGACCAACTCAACAGCGATGTCGCCGAGGCTGAGGTCGTCGCAGAAGAGGCGGGCAACGCCTACTCGGCCGCACAGGCCGCGTCGACCGAGCAGTCCGAGAAGGTCTACACGCTGCAGCAGCAGGCCGAGGAGGCCTCCGCCGAGGCCGACAAGGCCGAAACCGAGGCGGCGTCGTACGTCGCTGCCATCGCGAACCGCGTGCCGGTCGACCCGACCGTCGAACTGCTCACAAACCCGAACGACGCCGACGGCTTCCTCATGGGCATGTCAACGCTCTCAAAGCTCGGCACCCAGAACGGCGCCGTCTACGAAAACGCTATCTCGGCCCGCAACAACGCCGACCAGCTCGGCGAGCAGGCGCAGGTCGCTCTCGCGGAGCTCGAAACCCTCGAGGCGCAGGCGCAGTTGGACTACGACGCGGCCGTCGACGCACAGCTCGACCTGCAGAACAAGCGCGACCAGAAGACCGAGAAGGGCTCCGAGCTCGAGGCGATGCTCGCCCCGCTGCAGGAGCACCGCGACGTCGTCGAGGCCGACTACCAAGAGGGCGAGCGCCTGCGCGAAGAAGAGCGCAAGCGCATCGAAGCCGAGCAGAAGAAGGCCGCCGAAGAGGCGGCCGCAGCAGCCGCGGCCGCAGCGGCAGCCGCCGCCGAAGAAGCCGCGGCGGGCTACAACTCCGGCGGTGGAAGCAGCAGCGGCGGCAGCAGCGGTGGCAGCACGAGCACGCCTCCGACCGAGAGCGGCGGCGCCTCCCCGAGCGCGAGCGGCTACGCACCGCCCCTCGGCTACAACGCCTACATCTCGAGCAACTACGGCATGCGCCTGCACCCGGTGTACGGCAACTGGAAGCTCCACAACGGCACCGACTTCGTTGTCTCGGGCGGCACCTGCGGCGCCCCGATCTACGCGGTCACGTCGGGCACGGTCACCTACGCGGCCTGGATGGACGGCTGGGGCAACCGCGTCGACATCCAGATGGACGACGGCAACACCACCGGCAACGCCCACATCATGCCCGGCGGCATCATGGTCTACCCCGGCCAGCGCGTCGCGGCCGGCCAGATCATCGCCTACGCCGGCACCACCGGTCCATCGACCGGCTGCCACCTCCACTTCATGGTGAACAACGGCGCGAGCGACCCGCTGAGCTACCTCGCCTCCCACGGCATCTACTACTAGGCCGAGCGAGGCCGCCGGCCAACACAACGACGAGGGGCGGGCCCCCCCCCGGGGGCGCGCCCCCCCGGGGTGAGCGGGGGGAGCGGGGTGT